>CAYUDF010000076.1:0-8869 GCA_964443465.1 uncultured bacterium | reverse complement strand
GGAGGTTCTCCTCGTCCGCCATGGAGCGGACCAGTGCGCGAACATCGGACCAGCGGGAGTCCAGGTCTCCGTGCGCCAGGGGTATCCCGTACGCGTCCGCGGCGGCAATGACGGCGCTTCGGGCATCCCGCGTCTTGAAGTTGGGCGACCATCTGAACGTGCCCTTGTCGAGCGCGGCGAGGGCCTCTCCGGTGAAGACCAGCGCCACCTCGTCACCGCGCTGCGCCACGGCCCGAGCTAAAGCGATATTCCCCAGGACCGAGTCTTCCAATGCATCCCGGCAGATCAATACTGTGGACATGCTTCTTCCTCCGTTGTCGGTAAGCCCTTCGAGCGCTTCCATCTTCCCGGATGACCGATGGAGCCACGCCGGGTGATTCCTAAGAACAGTAAATAGAATTACGGGAGATTTGTCCAAATAGGAGCGTGTAAGTTCTCGCCCTTTCCGCGTGGAGACGTGGCCAGCGGGGGATCATACTCTGTTAATGCTGGAATATGGCAAACCAGTAAGCCTAACCAATTGAAATGATTAGTTAAATACATCATTAATGTTTGACTCGCTTTGGACCCCAAACAAAATATAAAAAATAGTTGACAACTTACTCACCTAGAGGTGATACTTTTGTTATCAACAGGTAACAACCCTATCACTAAATCGATTATGGAGGAGAGTGCCCATGGGCATAAAACGGCTCGATAACTTCATGACGACGGAGAAGCAGCGTGGGTTCGAGACCGACTTCACGCTCGACACCGACACATACGAGGTCTGGGACGAGATTGAGGTGGGTCGTGTGGCCACGGCCACACAAACATTCCTGGTCAAGGAGGAGGACATACTGTCCTGGAACCGGTCGACGCTGGAGGACGATCCCCTGTTCGTCGATCCGGACGCGGCCAGGGCCCAGGGCCACAACCACGTCATTGCGCACCCGCTGTTTGCCGTACAGATCGCCTTCTATTGCATCGAGAAGGGGCCCGGCAACTGGCTGCGCTCGCCAGGCGCCCGCAACCCGGGCCAGAAGCTGATCTTCCATGAGCCCTTCCGGGTGGGTGAGGAGATCACCATGACCACAACCACCGTGGATAAATGGGTGCGGCGTGACAAATACTACCTCCAGGATCGCTATGACTACCACAACCAGGAAGGCACCCTGAAAGCGATCTGGTATGCCACACTAATCCTGCCACCGAACCGCGCCGAACTGGTGCGCTTCGCGGCCCTGTAGGGGAGGACATCATGACCGATCTGCATTTTTCCGAGCTTCGCATCAACGACACCCTGCCGACGGTGGAGCACGCCGTCAGCCAGGACACCATCGACCTCTGTGCCGTGGCGCACCTCGACTTCAACCCGGTGCACACCGACGCCGAGTGGTGCCGGACGGCTCAGGTCTTTGGTACGCCCAAGACCGTCTGCCACGGCATGTTCACCATGTCGCTGATGACCTCGGTCATCCTGCGCGCCTGGCACCACGCCGGCGCCTTCGTCAATTCCATTGACGCCAAGCTGACGCGGCCGGTCGAGGTCGGCCAGACGCTGCATTGCGATGGCAAGGTGATTGAGCTGCATCCGCGCGGCCCGGGCCAGAGCTTCGTGGTCGTGGGCTTAACCGCGATCAACACCCAGGGCGACACCGTTTGCGTCGGCAAGGCTCAGGTCACGGTACCGGATTAGGCAATGACAATTACACCCGTTCAATTTGAGAGAGGCGCAAGATGACACATATGCCGAGGATCATGGGCATCGATGCCGGCGGCACGATGACCGACACGTTCTTGGTCGACGACGCAGGCAATTTCATCGTCGGCAAGGCCCAGTCTACGCCGGAGGATGAATCCGTCGGTTTCATCGCTTCTGCCCGCGACGCCATGGCTTACTGGGACCTGACGGTCGAAGAAGGTTTCCCGAGCCTGCGCACCGGGATATTTTCCGGCACCGCCATGCTCAACCGGCTGCTCGAACGCAAGGGCCGCAAGGTCGGCGTCATCGTCGCCGCCGGTATGGAAGACTACCTGCGTCTCGAACGCGGTATCCAGACCTATCTCGGTTACAGTTTCTGTGACCGGATCCACCTCGTGACACACCGCCACAACGAGCCGCTGGTGCCGCGTGAGCGCGTCATGGGCGTGCGCGGCCGCATCAACTTGTTCGGCGCGGAAGTTATTCCGCTGTATGAGGATGAAACCCGCGATGCCGTGAATCGACTGCTCGATTTCGGCGTCGACAACATCGTCGTCAACCTGCCGTTTTCCTACAAGAACCCGGCGCACGAGCAACGTGTGCGTGCGATCTGCGACGAAGTCATGGACGCAAACGGCGGTCGCATTCCGGTGTACTTGTCGAGCGAGCTCTACCCCATGCGGCAGGACTTCCCGCGTTTGAACTCGACCATCATGGAAGCTTACGCGGCAGAGCCGTCGCGCGGCACCCTGCAGAAAGTCCAGCAGCGTGTCGAAGAGACGGGCGGCGACTTCGAATTACGCGTCATGGCCAGCCATGGCGGTACCATCTCGATGAACGCCAAGGAGCTCGCGCGTACCATGGTCAGCGGACCGATCGGGGGTGTGGTCGGTGCGCGTTATCTCGGCGAACAGATCGGTACGAACAATCTGGCCTGCTCCGATATCGGCGGCACCTCGTTCGACCTGTCTCTCATCACCGATGGCCTGGTCGCGATCAAACAATCGCCCGCTATCGCACGCTTTCTGCTCAATATGCCCATGGTACAGGTCGACTCCGTTGGCTCGGGCACCGGTTCGTTCGTGCGCATCAACCCGATCGACAACCGCATCATGGTCGGTCCCGACAGCGCAGGCGCGTGTATCGGCGTGTGCTGGCCGGACAGCGGTATCGACACGGTGACGATTACCGATTGTAACGTCGTCATCGGCTTCATCAATCCCGATTTCTTCCTTGGCGGCGACATCACGCTCGATCGGCAACGCGCGATCGACGCGGTGACCACGCAGATCGCCGAACCGCTCGGCATCGACGTCTACGAAGCGGCTGCCGGGGTCATCGAGATATTCGAGGACTCGCTGCGCGCCGAGTTGCTGAGCCGCATCCTCGGCACGGGCTACGGGCCCGAGAGTTTTACACTGTTGTCCTACGGTGGCGGCGGGCCCCTGCATGTCGCGGGCTATACCGATTCAATCGACTTCGAGGACATTCTGGTGCCGGCCTGGGCGCCGGGTTTTTCAGCCTTCGGTTGTGCCTGCGCCGATTTCGAATACCGGTTCGACAAGCAACTCGACGCCGCCTTGCTGCCCAGCCAGGACGACGCGACCCGCGAGCAGATCGGCAATTCGATCAACGAGGCCTGGGGCGAACTCAAAGCACGCGTCGCCGAAGATTTCGCCAAAAGCGGCGTCGCCGAGGAAGATATCGAATATCACCCCGGGGTGCGGATGCTCTACTACGGCCAGCTTAATGCGATGGAGATCCAGTCGCCGGTTCTACACATCGAGACGTCGGCCGATCTCGATAAGCTGTGCGAAGAGTTCGAGGCGCATTACGGTCGGGTCTATGGTCTTTCCGCCCGGACGCCGCAGTTCGGCTATTCGTTTGCGAGCGTGTTCATGAAGGGGACCACGGAGATCGAAAAACCCGAGTTGCCGACCGAACCGCTCGCTGAAGCGACGGACTGGGAAGTCGCGCGCAAAGACGAACGCGAGATGTACTGGGGACGCAAATGGTATACCGCAGCGATTCTCGACCTCGAAAAGGTCCGCGCGGGTAACGTGATAACCGGTCCGGCCATTGTCGAATCCCCGTCTTCCACGATGGTCGTGCCGCCGGGGCGCACCGCGCGTCTCGACGAGCACCGCATCTTCCACATTAGCACGCGGGCGCCCGTGGCCGGAGCGTAAACCGAGCGGCTACCGCTTAAAGGAGGACAAACACATGGCAATAGTAATGAACTTTGAGGACTCCACGCGGGTGGAGAAACCGATTGGCTGGAACGGTCGTACACTGGTCCAGATGATTACCGAAAGCGAGCAACAAATGCGTGAAACGGGTCGTTACTGCGGGACCGAAGCGCTGACGATCAAGGAATCGGATCCGATCTTCTACGAGAAGATCTGGTCGCGGCTGCGCGGGGCGCTCGTCGGCGCGCGGGAGACCGCGATGCACATCTCGGGTTCTCCGATCACGCGCGAGGCCGGCGAGTTGTGTTTCTGCCTGTATACGCCCGAGGGCGATTCGGTCGCGGTATCGACCGGCATCATGGCGCACGTCCACACGATGTCGGATGGCATCAAGCACATGGTGCGTGAGGATTACGAAAGCAATCCAGGGATTGCAGCTGGCGACATATTCGTCAACAACGACCCGCTGCTCGGTGATGTGCACAACGCCGACGTGCAGGAGTTCCTGCCGGTCTTTCACGAAGGTGAAATACTCGGTTGGACCGCCGGTGTGACCCACGAACTCGACACCGGCTCACCGTTTTCGTCGGCACATCCGGTCGGGGTCACCTCGCGGTTCGAGGATGGCTGGATCCTGTCGTGTGAGAAGGTCGGCGAAAAAGACCGCCTCAACCGTGATTACGAGAACCGCGCACAGACCGCGACGCGCATGCCGTTTTACTGGGTCCTCGACGAGAAATGTCGTATCGCGGGCTGCCAGATGATCCGCCAGGCCGTGCTCAGGCTCGTCGAGGAAATCGGGGCCGAGACCTACAAGACCTTCGTCCGGGAGGTTATCGAGGAGACGCGGCGTTCCTTTCTACAGATCGTCAGGACGACGCTCGTACCCGGCACCTACACGTTCGCCGGTTTTATGGATTACACTCATGGTGCCGACAAGGGTCGCATGCCGGATTTTGCGGCCGTCGACACGCTGCAGCATGGGCCGCTGCAGGTCAAAATCGAAGGTGACGGCCGTTTGCTCATGGACCTCGACGGCGCCAACAAGTGGGGCCATCACGCCTTCAATTCCACCCCGACGGCGATCCAGGCCGGTGTCTGGATCGGTCTGACCCAGACAGCCATCCCCAACGAAAAGGTCAACGACGGCGCCTATCTCGCAACCGAGACCCGCATCCCGCCCGGCACCTGGGCCGACCCGCAGATGCCGACGGCATCGACCAACCTGAGTTGGTGCTCGTTTCTGGCATCGATCACGGGGCTGTTCAAGGCCCTCAGCACGGGCTTTGTCGCGCGGGGCTTTGTCGAAGAAGTCGTAGCGGGTTTTCCGTGGACCGGTAACATCACGCAGGGAGGGGGTATCAATCAACACGGTGCCGACGCCTCGTGGTGCAATTTCGAGATGAGTTGTTGCGGCACCTCGGCCGGCTATGTGCGCGACGGCGAGCACGCCTGTGCCGCGGTGTGGAACCCCGAGGGCGACATGGGCGATATCGAGGCTTGGGAACTCATCGAACCGCTGCTCTATCTCGGACGGCGGATCCGTCCGAGCACGTCCGGAATGGGCAAGCACCGCGGCGGTTCCGGCTTCGAGTCCGTGCGTATGGTCCACGGCACCAAGCGCCAGGAATTGTACAATATCGGCTATGGCAAGGTGTTTTACGGCGGCGGCCTGTTCGGCGGGTACCCGGCCTCGACCACTCCACGCCATATGGTCCTGAACACCGATCTGAAAGAACGAATCTCGAAAAAACAACCCTACCCCGTCAGCGTCCGCGACCTCGAAAACAGCGAAATGAAAGGCCTTGTCGAAGGGGACGAACTACTCGATCGCAACGCCAAGAACGTACCCGTCACGACAGGTGAATACGATATCTACGTGAGCGTTCTGTCGGCCGGCCACGGGGTCGGCGATGTGCTCGACCGGCGGGTCGAGGATGTCATAGAAGACCTGAACGAAGACCTGTTGCTCGAGCGCTTCGCGTGGTCCGCTTACGGCGTCGTGGCGTCGCGGGGGGAGGACGGGAAATGGACGGCCGACCTCGCGGCGACGGAGGCGCGGCGCGCGGAGATCCGCAAACAACGGCTCGAGCGCAGCCTGCCCGTATCCGAATGGCTCGAGCAGCAAAGGCCACGGGTGGCCAAGATGGACTTCAGCAAACAGACACGCAAGATGTTTCGGGAAAGTCTCGAACTCAGCACGTGGTGGGCGGACGCATTTCGGGAATTCTGGAAGCTTCCGGCAGACTGGACGTTTCCCGAAGACAACGAGCCGAAGTGACCGAACGAAGGCCAGACGACTTTCGAATCAACCCACATTATCGAAAAGGAAACGAACAATGCGTGCAATAGATAAGGCGATGATCGCCGAGATGGTCGACGGCAAACTGCCGTGGCCCGAACTCAAAGAACTAATGAGCGGCTTCAAGGACAACGACCGCTTCGACAAATACGTCGAGGTGCTGCAGGAACGTGTGCCCTGGGACGACCGCATCATCCTGCCCCTCGGCCCGCGGCTGTATATCGTGCGCAAAAAGGACGGCAGCCTCGTGACCAAGAGCCAGAGCGGTCACGAATTCGGCGACTACCGTGAGAACTGGAAACTTCAGGCGCGGATCTTCGTGCGCGACACGGACGAAGAATACCAGGAGATCTACCCGAAGGAAATGCACGCGGATCCCGACTGGGGTGAACTGCGCGAGTACTACGACCCGATCGACGGCAGCCTGCTCGATGTCGAGGCCGTGCCCTCAGGGTACCCGGTCATGCACAACTTCCAACCGGATCTCGAGACCTTCTACAACGACTGGCTGGGGCGTCCTATCCCCTAGGCCGGCGGCCGGTGCGGCCTGACGCCCCGCTCGTGGGTTTAGTGCAACCGGAGATAAGTCGATGCTGCCGATAGACTATTTTGAGCGCGGTGCCCGTGTGGCGCCAGATAGAACTTTTTTGTGCGGTGAGGGCGTGTCGTTCAGCTTCAAGGAGGCCGGTGAGCACATCTCGGCGATCGCCCGTGGGCTGTACGCGGCGGGATTTTCGCCCGGGGATTCGGTCGCGGTGTACTCGCCCAATCATCCGGTTGCCGCGTTGTGCGTTTTTGGGACCATGCGTGCGGGCGGTGCGTGGGTGCCGGTTAATGTACGCAACCCGGGCACAAGCAACGCGGAGTACATGGCATACGTGGATACGCTCTGGTTGTTTTTTCATTCCGACGTGGCAGAGCAGGCACGGGAAGTGATGGACACCATGCCGGGCCTGAAAGGTGCGATTTGCCTCGATGGCGAGGCCAATGACTGTCCCTCTCTGGCGAGCTTCTGCGCCGCGGGCGAAGGCACTGCGATCCCCGACTGGTCTGATCCCTTCAGCGCCGGCGACAAAGTGTTTTCGCGCTGGCCGACAGGTGGTACCACCGGGCCGTCAAAGGGGGTGGAGATCACCAACAGCAACATCGTGACCATGTTCGAACTGGGTCTCAACAATTATGTGGGTGCGCGAACCGACGATGTTGTGCATCTTGCGGTCGCACCGATCACGCATGCGGCCGGAGCGATTATCAGTATTTTCGCCAGTGTTGGCGGCGCGACCGTGATCCATAAGGCATTTGAGCCGGGCGCGGTACTAGAGGCGATCGAGCAGGAACGGGTAACCCACATCTTTTTGCCGCCGACGGCCTATTACGCCTTGCTCGATCATCCGGACGTGACCACGCGCGATCTGTCCAGCCTGCGGCAGATCCTGATTGCGGCGGCGCCTGTCTCACCGGACAAGTTTCGGCGCGGCGTGGAGGTTTTCGGGCCGGTGGTGTGTCAGTGTTACGGCCAGGCGGAGGCGCCCATGATGGTATCGATGCTGTCACCGGAGGTTGTGGCCGCAGCGGCCGGGGGTGAGCATCCCGAGCGCCTGAAGAGTTGTGGCAAGGTTACCTCCGGCACCCGGGTTGCGATCCTTGACGACGATGGTAATGAAGTGCCCCGCGGTGAGCGCGGTGAGATCTGTTGCCGTGGCCCGCTCGTCACGGCCGGTTATTACAAGAAGCCCGAAGAGACCGCCGAAGCGCGCAAGTTTGGCTGGCACCATACCGGTGATATCGGTTATCTCGATGATGATGATTACCTGTATATCGTCGACCGCAAAAAGGACATGATTATCACGGGTGGCTTCAATGTTTTTGCCACGGAAGTGGAGGCGCCGATTCTGGCCTTGCACGAAGTACTCGAATGCGCGGTGATTGGCGTCCCGGACGAACGCTGGGGCGAGTCGATCAAAGCCGTGGTTGTTCTGAATGCCGGCGCGGATCTGGACGGCGCAGCGATTATCGAACAGGTGAAGCCGAAGCTCGGTGGGCTCAAGACGCCGAAGTCGGTGGAAATCTGGGACGAGATCCCGAAAACAGCCGTGGGTAAAATCGACAAAAACGCGATCCGGGAGCGCTACTGGGCGGATGCCGACCGCGCCGTGAACTGAATGCCGGGCGTCTTGGCTGACGCCTAGGAATCCTAAACGGCACATCACCCGTGACGGATGGATGCCCTACGGGTCAAGAAAATAATGCGGGGAGGATTCATCATGCAACAAAAGGCATTTCTTGTAAGCGCGGTACGTACACCCATCGGTGTCTTTGGCGGAGCAATGCGGACGACCAGGCCATTGGATTTGGCCCAACGGGTCATTCTAAACGCCATTTCTCGCGCCGATATACAAAAGGATCAGGTGGATCAGGTGATCATGGGAAGCTGCCTGGCGCCTCTGGATCAAAACGTTGCGAGAGTGGCATCACTCCTGGCCGGGTTACCCTATGAAACCCCGGGGTATACGATTAACTGTGCCTGCTCTTCCGCTATGCAGGGGGCCATCCTTGGCGCCATGACCATCATTCAGGGCATGGCCGGCGTGGTGATTGCGGGCGGTGTCGAATCCATGTCCAACGTCCCCTATATTCTGGACAGCGCACGATGGGGTCAGCGGTTAAAACACATGGAAACCATTGATCTCTTAT
>CAYUDF010000075.1:0-8888 GCA_964443465.1 uncultured bacterium | reverse complement strand
CCAGATTGTGACGAAAAACCATGCCGGTTGCGCGACCGCACCAGTACACTCTGGTGCCGGGAAGATCCAGTGCGATGTCGTACGCGTCGCCGGGCAGGTATTTTACCAATATGCGATTCGTGCCATCGGGATCCGCCTTTCTTAGCCAGCGATCACCCCCGTCGAGCCAATAAACCTTGTCGTTCGCCGCGTCGACCTGGATGGCAAGCGCGCCACCCGTCGTCACACCACCCGCCCAGAACACATTCTGATCCGTGCCGTCCGAATTGGCGTAGTACGTTTCGAGCTTGTTCAGGTCGGACCAGTAGAGTCGATCAATCGTTTCGTGAAATCCCACACCGAAGTATGACGGCCGCGACAGGATATTGACCTGTCCGGTGCCGTCATCCTCCGCCTTGACGATGTATCTCTCTTCAGTCCAGAACACATCACCGGCGGAAGGGGTTATGGCGATTCCGTCTGCGTTGTTGGCCCAGGTCTCCAGCACAGTGACGTTTCCGCCGAGGAGATCGCTGCGATTGACGCTATTGTTCCCCTCATCCGTCCAGTACAAATCGGCATCCATTATGTCCACCACCACAGAGGAGATCGATACACCACTCGAGTAGAGTCGCGTAAATGGCGAACCGGTGGTCGACATCCTGTACAAATCGGGGCCCCAGCCGTAATATACCCAGGCGGTATTTTCGGCAACCGTCAGACCCCGAATCGGCGGCTCGTCAAAATCCAGCAGAATAGCGCTGGGTGTACCACCGCTGATCGGCCGTGTGAACACCCGGTTAACGGTTGGTGAAGACAACGCATCGTATTCAGCCCAGATCAACAACTGGCCGGTCTCGTAGATCGTAAGCGACGTAATCGGAAAAGAGACCAGGGCTTGCACCAACTCCGGAGAGGTACCGTCGAAATTGGCGCGGCGGATCTCGCCGAGCGTCGCGTCGACCCAGTAGAGCTTACTCGCTCCCAAATCAAGCGCCAGCGCCTTTGGCTCCGGCGTTACCACAACGGTTTCAATGCTGGAACCGTTGGTGTTGGAACGCTGAATTATGCCGCGTTCTGCATCGGACCAATACACTTTCCCGTCACCATAGACGATTTCCTCGCTGTTAAGCAAATCGCCCGTAATGAGGGTTTCGAGGTTGCTGCCATCCGGATCAGCCTTGTAGATACGGCCGGCATATTCGTCGGCCCAGTAGAGCTTGATCGGCTGGCCGTTCGCGGGGCTGCTGATAGCTGAAATATTACAGAGGAATGCAAACGCTATGAAAAGATAATAAAATCGTCGCATGGTACCCTCCGGGGTTAGGGGCACTGCTTAGGACGCACATTAATGTAAAAGGCTACAATCGCGTCCAACCCCCAAGCAACGCGCAGGGGGTAAGGACGCACCTGCGTCGACCGCAACATTTAACATGCCGACGCGCCCTGAGGCGCCCATCGGGCGCCGAAGGGATTAATGTAAAAGGCTACAATCGCGTCCAACCCCCAAGCAACGCGCAGGGGGTAAGGACGCACCTGCGTCGACCGCAACATTTAACATGCCGACGCGCCCTGAGGCGCCCATCGGGCGCCGAAGGGATTAATGTAAAAGGCTACAATCGCGTCCAACCCCTGATCGAGTAGGGGTTTGAACGAGGATGGACGCCGCCAGATCCGGCATGCTTCTGGATATTATACTCTATTTTGACAGTGAAATGTTAGTGGGCAGGCAACAAAAACCAGATAGCGACCCCGGCAGGCCTGGTCTGTCGGGCGCGGTTCGGAGAAGGTTCGAAAGGGGGCTTGAAGAAAAGCAGTTTATTAGGTATACTAAACTTTGGATGAACTAATCCACATGAAGGAAATGAAGAAAACACTTTTTATACTTTCCTGGCTCTGCATCTTGTCCACAATGGTTAGCTGCGGGGATGACGGCGTCTCCCCGACGGACGATGATGACGGCGGCGATCCCCCTCAGATTCTGAATGTTTCACTCGAAAAAACCAGTGGTCAGCCTATAGAGCGCATCCGGCTCACGGGCATTCCAGCCGATGTATCGGGAGTGTATGCGCGCGTTTCATCCGCCGGGAGTGGCGCGGAATCCAGAGCTTTCATCCACCGAACGGAAGACGGGGATTTCCTCATAGTGCCGCTGAACCCGGCCGATCCTTTGGCGGCCGGTGAGCTGACGCTCCAGATCACCGACGGCGACAACATCACGTCGAACGAAATCAGCTTCTCAGCCACTGCCCTGCCGGCGGCGGCAGGGGCATTCTCCGAAGCCATCGCCGTAATGCAACGCTCGCTCGACGGCTGGCTGCGCGTCCATGGCACCAGCCGTGACGAACTTCGCAATACCACGGTGACGTCGCTGCCCCCGGAGTACCTGCCGCTTCTTGTGACGCACGAGCTACTCGACAACCCGGGAAATGCCAATTCGCTTCGCGCGCTCGCCGACGGGGACATTCCGCTGATTGCACTGGACGCGGCGGGGCGTGACCTGCTCGACCGCGTCGTTGCGGCCGCCGGCGTTGTGGATCACCTCAACACCATCGCCACGCTGGTCGACACACTGGAAGGGATTCCTAATACCACGTTGAGCGTTTCCGAGTGGCCCGGCGCGAGCACGGCCGGTGTTCAACTTGGGTGCGTCACGGCACCGAATTTCGGCATTACCAACTGCTTCAAACTTTCCAGCATCATGAACAAGCAGTACCAGATTGATCGGCTTATCAACAGCGCCACGCGCCAGGTGGAAAACAGCATCATTTTAGGCGCTTCGCTCGCACTGGCATTCACGCCCGCAGCTGCGGCTGGCGGTGCCCTGGGTGCTATCATCTGGACGGACCAGAAGGGTGACGAGGCCCTGGCAAACCTGATGCCGTCGTCGTTTAACTCCGCGGCAACCAGCTTTAACGCTGATCCGTCGCGGTTCAGGGAAGATGAAGAGGGGCCGGGTCGCTGGTCTGATTTCAAGGTAACGGCTACGAGTAAGGGGTGGTCAATAGACCAACTGGTGTTGGAAGCGATGATGCAGGTGGTTGGTGTCTCGGGCGGCGCAACTGGAAATATCCTCCCCGAGGCCGGCGAGTTCGGCGCTACGCTCACCGGCCTTGTTATGTCCGAGGGTACGAACTCGATCATCGGTGCAGCAACCAACGGCTCCAGCGTACTTTCAATCTGCCCCAACAGCTGGACAATCGACTGCACCAACAAACAGTTCATCGTAGCCACTGTCGCATCTGGTGACGCGATCACCGTGGACAACGGCGCGGAAACCTACTCACCCGTCAAACCGGGACAGTCGGGGTTGCGAATCGAGACGCGGGACGCGTTCGGTGGAGCCCACACCGGATGGTCGACAAACGTCACCGTCGCCATGATGAAAGTGATGGTTTCGCCTGGCACAAAAAAAGTTTTACCTAACGCAATCGTTGATTTCACGGCAACGGTGACGAACGCCGTGAACACAAATGTGATCTGGACCACGACGGGTGGCACCTTTATATCAACCGACGTCGACAAGGCAAAACTGAAGGTGCCCAACACGGCCTGGGATCCACCTATCCAAGTCACAGCGCGCGCGCAGGCCAACAAGGGCGCGCGAGAAGGAAAGGTCGATAGCGATCCACGCGAAGACACGGCCATCATTGATGCACAAAAAGTGACCGTCACTGTTTCGCCGGCAGTTATATGTCTGAGGCCCGACGAAAATAAGACATTCTCCGCTACCGTGACCGGCACCGACAATCAGTCGGTCACGTGGACAATCCAGCCGCCGCCACCCGGTGGCGGGACCATCGCAGGCAACACCTACACCGCCCCCGGCACCTTTCAGGATGTAAGGGTGATCGCTACCAGTGTCGAAGACCCAACGGCGATCGGGTACGCCGACGTCGAGGTGTCCAATTGTTCATGCCAGTGGGACGCGTCGTTCATCGGCCACCATACGGGGCTCTATTCGGGCGAGTACGCCATCCGCATTGAACCCCAGGGATTCACGTTCACCCCGACCGAGAGCAATCTGACACCAACCATCAGCGTTATTACTGGCCCGATTCCCGGGCCGGGATCGTACGTAGTTGGTGTCTCGTTCATCAGTGAAAACGACGGCATCTGGAGTCAAATGGATCCACAAGTGCCCGCGCCGCAGTTGCAGGTAATCAGTTTCAAGGCAGGAGAGGAGATCGAGGGCATCATTACCGGGGAGCTGCACCAGGTCGAGAAAGTCGGCCCGCCCATTACGTATTTTCGGACGATTGTTAATATTCGCTTCCGCGCGGGATTCTTTGATCCACTCAACCCGTCGAATCCCTGTGACCCCGGTGGCGGCGAGTGAGAATCTCGACAACGCGGGGGAGCGTCGCCTGGTTGCGATTACGCATGCGATCAATCTTATCCAAATTCACTCTTCACTATGTCTTTCCAGCTCACTGACCGCCACCGCATCTCACACTCCATCGAGTGCGTTCGTCAGTAATATCAGATTGATCACCAGGTTGTTGTTGTCGAAACGCTGCCGTATGTCAAAATCGAAACCGTACTTGGCCGACACGTAAAGACGCTGTTCCCAGGTCCAGAAACCGGCGCCGAACAGCAGCGTGCTCTTTTTGTCGTGCACGCCCGGATCCCAGTAGACGGCGCTGCCCGAATCGTCGGTGACCTGCCAGTTGTGCGCGCCCTGTACAAACAGCTCGAGCCACTCGTAGAGGTACTGGCTCACGCCCCACTCCAGACTCAAACGGCTACCGGCCGTCACATCCGCGTCCTTGGTCTGACCGTTCACCTCATACGTCAAGCCTGCCATGATAACTGTCGCCTGGTGCTCGAACGGGTAGTAGTAGCCAAACCCTTGAAACTGATGCGTCCAGAATCCAAGCCCGAGGTTGTCGTCGGCTCCCGTCTCGAACCTTCCCGTGGGAGCAACGAAAGAATACATGGCGGTGAGATTGAAGAGCCGACGGGGCGGAGCTCCCATTTCGGCCAGTTCCTCGTCGGTTACGGTGACGTCTTTGAAATGACCGAGCGCCCAGGTGAGCGCGAAGGGCGTCACCAGAAGATCGCTGAACCCCCCAAAGCCCCCCTCCGCGATCTGCGTCGTTGTGGGATCGAAGCCGGATCCAGCCGGCGCCGCCAGGAACTTGTAGTCGGTGTAGAGGAAGTTGGGAGCGATGACGGCCATGTACCGCGCGCCCCCGAGCATCGTACGTTTGGACGCCCAGACAATGGCCGGAATGGTCGCCCATCCATTGATGTCGATATCGACGTCGGTATCCGGAAGCTGGGAATCGAATTCGCTGAGGTTGATGGTGGTGAGCTTGTTCCCGTTTTGGTCGATGTACGTGTTGCTGCCAATGAACCAGTTGTACCACAGCACGAACAGACCCGGCTGAGGCGTGACATAATCGCGAACGCCGACGATACCAGGCACGTAGTGAGCGGGCTGTAACGGCGAAACCACCTGGGCCAACGCGGGCGTAACGTGAACGAGCAACAACACCGTCAGAATGGCCAATGGGAACAAAGTCGTTTTAATATCCCTCTCCTTCGTCCTCAATGGGAATTGTCCGGCCGCAGGGCCCACTCGATTGCATCGAGGAGCGCCGTACCGTCGACGGGTTTACGAAAAAACGCCGACGCATTCATTTTCTGTGCTTTCAGTCGGGTTCCCGGATCGTCGTCAGCGGTAACAACTACGATCGGCAGTTGTATACCGCGTGCCTGGAGTTCAGTCTGCAGTTCCTCTCCCGACATCCCGGGCATTCTCACGTCCAGCACCATACATCCGAACGCGTCGGGATCGAAAGCGTCGAGGAAATCGTTTGCGGAAGCAAAGTCACAGACTTCGTGGCCTGCTGCGCGCAACAGGCGTGAGATCCCTTTCCTCGCCGACGGATCGTCATCCACAACATATATGCGGAATGGTCCTTTCATTATAGAAGAGAGTAAATGCTCGGACAGAAGAGGGGTATCCCACTTTGGTGGTATATGGCGGGGGGGAATCGGTCGTTCGGCGGCTGGTGTGGATACTAACCTCGGGGCTCGGCGGGGTCGATTCCGGACTTCTCACACAGGCGTACGAGGTCTGCTACGGACACGATGTCCAGTTTCTGCATCATACGGCCGCGGTGGATCTTCACCGTTTCCTCCGAGATGTCCAGCTCGTCCGCGATTTGTTTGTTAAGCATGCCAGTAATTACGTAGGTCATAACCTCGTGCTCGCGCGGAGTCAACGTTTTGACGTGCTCGTCGATGACGGAGTGTTCGGCTTGCTCGGCGCGGATCTTTGCATCCATGGCCAGCGAATGGCGAATGGCCTCCAGCAGGTCGTCCCGGTCCACCGGTTTCGTGAGAAAATCGACCGCGCCCTTCTTCATGGCCCGGGCGGTAATGGGCACATCTCCATGGGCGGACAGGAAAATGATCGGAATGCTGCACCCGGCCCTGTCCAGCTCTTCCTGGAGCTCCAGGCCGGTCATCTCCGGCATTTGCACGTCTAATATAATGCACCCGGGCCCATCGCAATTGCCGGTTGCCAGAAAGTCTGCGGCGGAAGCAAATGATTCTGCCTTCATGCCCGCCGCCCGCACGAGACGCGTGAGTCCCCGGCGGGCTGACGGATCGTCGTCAACGATAAAGACTGCAGGTTCGCTCATGATTGCTCTCCTTCTTCCGGTACTGGAAGTGCGAACCCTACCCGGGCGCCTCCCTCGGGCTTGTTCTCCGCCCACATTCTACCGCCGTGCGATTGTATGATCGAGTTGCTGATCGCCAGTCCCATACCCGTGCCACCGGGTTTCCAGGTTACGAGCGGTTCGAAAATGTGTTCGATCTTGTCAGCGTCGATACCCGCACCGCAGTCCTCCACCCAGGTCCTGATCTCGTTCGTTTCGTAGGCCGTCGCGATATGGAGTCGGCGATTTTTCCGCCCGATGCGCTCCATGGCCTGGATGCCGTTCATGATCAGGTTGACCAGGACTTGCTGGAGTTGGATCTTGTTCCCGCTCGCCACAGGAACAACTGAGACCCGCTCTGTCGTCAGAACAACATGCTGTAAAACAAGCTCGCTGTGGAGCAAATGTGTCGTTTCGGTGACGAGAGCGTTGATATCGACCGGCAGGAACTCTCCCTTTTGCTCGCGATACAGCTCTCGCAGACTCTGTATCACTTCCCCCCCGCGCTTGGTGTCGGCCACGATTTCGGCCATAATCTCTTCCAATTCGGCGGGTTCCCACCGTCCGCTCTTGATCAGCAGTTCGGCGGCCTGCGCGTTGCTCAGAATGCCGGTGAGCGGCTGGTTGAGTTCGTGCGCTATCGAACCGGTAATATGTCCCAAGCTCGCAGCACGGTCCACCCGAGCCAGTGCGTCCTGGTGTCTGCGGGCCTCCTCTTCGGCCCGCTTGAGATCGGTGATGTCTACGTATGTATTCACGACAAACAGAATCTCTTGATTCTCATTCTTAATAGGGGACAAGTGGCATCGAATCCATGGAGACGTCACCGACAATTGATCCAATCCCAATTCCCCCGCTGTACGCATCGCGTCGTATTGAATTGGCGGCAAGACTACGGGCTGCCCCGCAAAGGCTTTTTCAACCAGTGGCGAAACACCGAGAGCTCTGTTCTGTTCATCGTCAAGCATATTGTACTTTGCCGTCACTTGCTCGGCTTCTTCATCGTCGAGATCCCAGAGCCGCTTCCAGGCCGCATTCACCCGGGCGATCTTCCCGCTGGGTGTCAGTAATTCGATAGCCAGTGGGGACTGCTCCAACACAGCGCGGAAACGCCGCTCACTATCTGACAACTCTTCCTCCACTCGTTTGCGCGGGGTGATGTCGGTTATAGAACCGGACATGCGGATGGCTTGGCCAGTTTCGTCCCAGAGCGCCTGCCCGCGTGCGTGATACCAACGGTATTCCCCGGATTTGGTTTGACAGCGATAATCGATAACATAAGGCTTATGTTCCTCAAGATGTTGACCGATAGCTGTTCGAACAACTTCGTAATCATCAGGGTGCAATCGATTGAAGAATTCGTCAGGTGTGTTCAGGAACTCATCCGGGGCATAGCCCAATAGCTCCTTAAAACGGTCTGAGTAGTACACCTTATCAGAGCGAACGTCCCAATCCCACAGCCCCGCCGCTGACCCGGCGACGGCCAGCTCGTATCGTTCTTCGCTCTCTTGTAGCTCCCGGACCTTTTGGTTGAGGCTTTCGTAAAGCAAAGCGTTTTCCACGGAGATGCCGAATAGTGAAGACAGGTGTTTGAAGGATTCCAGACTATCCAGCGTGAAGACGTCCGCCATTTGGCGGTTTTCAAGATACAGCATGGCCCTGAATTCCCCGTGGCTCAAGGCTGGAACGCAGGCTATAGATTTGATGTTTCGAGTCTGGATCATCCTGTCTGAGGCAAATCGATGGTCCAGCCCGGCATCCCCCACAACCATTACTTCCTTTGACCTCCGGCAGTAATTAAAAACAGGTTCTGGAACGAGATAGTTCTCACCGTCATTTTCAGCCGGATCGAAAGGCTGGTTGAGGAAGATGACGTGTTTTTCACTCGAAATATCACCCCTGGCCTGCACGAACCAGTCTTCTCCCTGCTTCAGCAGCAACACCGCATTTGTCGCACCCGAGGAGGACATGACTAAATCCATCATCTTTGTTAGAAGCCGATCAAGATCTGTTTCGGAGGAAAGCATCTGCGATGCGCCCAATATTCCGTCCATATCCATCTGGATTGGAGTTATGGGTTGGGTAACAATGCCCGACCTGCTGGCCCCGCTGGATGCATCCGGTTGCCCGGCGATGCCGGTTTGGGTCTGAAACCATTGCGGATAGCTTTTTTTAAGGTGGTCGACTTTGGCATCCGCTCCCCATTGACGGTAAAGCGCGCACGCCTCGCGCATA
>CAYUDF010000074.1:0-8891 GCA_964443465.1 uncultured bacterium | reverse complement strand
GAATGCCGTATCCAGATTGCGTGTTCCAGCGAGGAATACGGCATGGTATACGAAAACGAGGTGCCTATTACGGAGGACAATCCGCTTAGGCCGCTCAGTCCGTACGGCGTGAGCAAAGTGAGCCAGGACCTCCTCGGTTACCAATACCACCAGAGTTATGGTACGGACGTGGTCCGTACGCGCTGTTTCAACCATACCGGTCCCCGGCGCGGCGCAGTGTTTGTCTGCTCCGATTTTGCCAAGCAGATCGTGGACATCGAAAACGGCCTGCGCGAACCGGTGATGAACGTGGGGAACCTGGAAGCCAGCCGCGATTTTACAGACGTACGCGACACGGTCAGGGGATACTGGCTGGCGCTCGAAAAGTGCAAGGGCGGCGAAGTTTACAACATTTGTCAGGAAAAATCGTGGAAGATCCAGGAGATTCTGGACATGCTGATTGGAATGTCAAAGGCAAAGATCACGGTCAAACTGGACAAATCACGGCTCCGGCCATCCGACGTGCCGATCCTGAAGGGCGACTGCAGCAAATTCAGGGCGGAGACAGGGTGGAAGCCGGAAATACCGTTTGAACAAACGCTGGAAGACGTACTGACCTACTGGAGGGACGGCGGGGTTTACCGGTGAAAAGAGTATTAGTTACGGGCAGCGGCGGCTTTGTCGGCAGGATTCTGGTTGGCAAGCTGGTCGAAGCGGGATACGAAGTGTGGGGCGCCGACCGAATTCCCACAGAAGGCGTATTTGCCGGTGAGCGTGAACTGACGGTTGAGCTGACCGACGAAAACGCGGTTGGCGGGATGCTGGACGAGGCAAAACCGGCGGGGATTTTCCACCTGGCCGCACAGGCCAGTGTCCGCAAATCGTTCGACAAGCCCATCGAAACGATACTCAACAACACGTTGCCGATACTTTACATACTGGATCGCATCAAGACGGGGGGCGCGGCATGCCGATTGCTCACCGTCGGTTCGGCGGACGAATACGGCACGGTGGCCGACCCTGGCCAGTTGCCGCTTCGGGAAGACAGTCCGGTTAATCCCAACAACCCGTACGCACTTGCCAAGTCGATTCAGAACCAGTACTGCCTGGGGTACGCGTCTCTGTACGGCCTGGATGTCGTCTTGACACGCAGCTTTAATCATACCGGACCCGGCCAGGCGGAGACATTTGTATTGCCCAACTTCGCGCGGCAGGTTGCCGAAATCAAGCTGGGGCAACGCGATCCGGTGATAGAAGTGGGCAACCTGGACGTCAAACGGGATTTTCTGGACGCCCGCGACGTATGCGACGCCTACATCGCGTTGATGGAAAAGGGAACCCGGGGCGAGACTTACAATATCTGTACGGGCGTCTCCTATGTGATTCGCGATCTGCTGGATATGATGTGCAGACTGGCGGGAGTGGACGTCAACATCGTGGTGGATCCCAACCGCCTGCGGCCGGCCGATACGCCCGAACTCCGCGGCATCGGCGACAAGATCCAGGCGGATACAGGGTGGGCGCCGCGGTTTAAAATTGAAGAAACACTGACGGATTTGTTACGACATTGGGAAGCTGCGCTTCAGGAATAGTAATTTAATCATAGACAACGAGTTATTGAGATTTCGACCCGATTTGGGCCACACAGGAGGGCTTTAGATGGCTAAGATTTGTATAATTGGTACCGGCTATGTCGGACTTGTGAGCGGTGCGTGTCTGGCGGATTTCGGCCACAGCGTCGAATGCGTCGATATCGACGAATCGCGCATCGTCACGCTCAACAACGGCGAAATTCCCATCTACGAACCGGGATTAAAGGACGTCGTTCGCCGTAACGTTGAAGCGGACAGGCTGTGTTTCAGCACCAACCTCGAAAACGCCATCAAAAACGCCACCGTCGCGTTCATCGCGGTGGGTACACCGCCCCTGGACGACGGCGGCACCGACATGTCGTACGTTTTTGGAGTGGCGGAGGAACTGGCAAAATATATCAACGGTTACAAAGTGATCGTCCAGAAAAGTACGGCTCCTGTTGGGTCGGCGCGAAAAGTTATCGACGTGATCCGGCAGAACGCGCCCGACGGAGCCGAGTTTGACGTGGTATCCAACCCCGAGTTTCTGCGCGAAGGTTCGGCGATCGAAGATTTCATGCGGCCCAACCGCGTGGTGATCGGCGTCGAATCGGACGCGGCGAGGGATGTCATGGAAGACGTTTACCGTCCGCTGTACCTGCTGGAGACGCCGATTGTGAGCACCACGCTGGAATCGGCGGAGATGATCAAGTACGCCAGTAACTGTTTCCTGGCGACCAAGATATCATTCGTCAACGAAATTGCCACGATCTGTGAAGCGACGGGCGCCCTGGTGGACGACGTCGTCAAGGGCATGGGGCTGGACGGGCGCATCGGCTCGAAGTTCCTCCACGCCGGTGTCGGCTACGGTGGGTCGTGTTTACCCAAAGACGTCACATCGCTCATTCACCTGTCCCGTGAAAAGGGTTATGAACCGCGGATCATCGCGGCGGCACACGAGATAAATGCCGCTCTGGCAAACCGCGCAGTCGAGAAACTGGTAGCCGCGACAGGCGGCCTGGACGGCAAAAAAATCGGATTGCTCGGCCTGGCGTTCAAACCCAATACCGATGACCTGCGCGAAGCGCCTTCACTGAAAATTGTACCGCAACTCCAGGTTGGCGGCGCCATCATCAAGGCTTACGATCCGATCGCGATGGACAATTTCAAAAAAACTGTTGATGCAAAAATCGACTACTGTAAAAACGCGTATGATTGTGCCGAAGATTGTGACGCGGTCATGCTGGTGACGGAATGGAACGAGTTCCGCGAACTGGACCTCGAGCGCCTCAAGCGGCTGATGAAGGGCGATGTGTTCGTCGACTGCCGCAACGTCTACAAGCGTGACCGGGTGGAATCATTCGGAATTAATTATCAATCATTCGGACGAGGTTCCCGTAAACAGGAGTAACACAATGATCGACGGTGTTGAGACCAAAAAACTGAAAGTGATTCCCGACGAACGCGGTTTCCTGATGGAAATGCTCCGTTGCGACGACGGGTTTTACCAGAAGTTCGGCCAGGTCTACCTGACGGTGGCGTATCCCGGCGTGGTCAAGGGCTGGCACTACCACAAGATCCAGACCGACCATTTTGTTGTCGTAAAGGGTATGCTCAAGGTCGTTCTGTACGACGACAGAGACGATTCTCCGACCAAGGGCGAAGTGAACGAGTTTTTTCTGGGCGAACAGAATCCCATGCTGCTGGTGATCCCCAACGGCGTGCTGCACGGAATGAAGGGCATGGGAACCGAACCCGGGTTTCTGATCAACATCCCGACCGAATGTTACAACTATAAAGATCCCGACGAATTTCGTGTTGATCCGCACGATAACGACATCCCATACGACTGGGCACAAAAAGACGGCTAGGCCGCGAGCGTGCGGAAGCTGCAGAGGACTGAAGCCATGTCTTTCTTCAAATCAATACTGGTCACCGGCGGAGCCGGTTTTATCGGCTCAAATTTTGTGTCATACATCGCCGGGGCGCATCCGGACTGCCGGATCACGGTGCTGGACGCGCTCACCTACGCCGGAAACCTTGAGAATTTGTCGGAACTGATCGACCAGGGACGTCTCAATTTTATCAAGGGCAACATCTGCGATGCCGACGCCGTGCGCGGCGCCATGGGTGGCGCCGAAGCGGTGTTCAACTTCGCCGCCGAGACCCACGTCGACCGGTCGATTGAGGAGGCCGGGTCGTTTATCCAGACCGATGTGTACGGGACTTACACGCTGCTCACCGTCGCCCTGGAAAAAGAGGTCCAGCGCTACATACAGATTTCGACGGACGAGGTGTACGGGTCCACCGAGGACGAGGGATTTACCGAAGAATCTCCGCTCAAACCGGGAAACCCGTACTCGGCGAGCAAGTGCGGCGGCGACCTGATGTGCCAGGCGTTTGCCAATACCTACAAACTTCCCGTTGTTATTACACGGAGCTCAAACAACTACGGACCCTTTCAGCACGTTGAGAAATTCATACCGTTGTTTACCACAAACGCGATGGAGGGGCACGACCTGCCGTTGTACGGTGACGGCATGCACCAGCGCGACTGGTTGTACGTCGACGACAACTGCCGGGGCATCGAAACGGTAGCGCTGAAAGGCGAGACCGGAGAGATCTACAACATCGCCGCCGGGCACAGCCAGCCGAACCTTCACGTCGCCGAACAGATCCTCGCGCACGTCGGCGAGACGAAGTCGCAGATCGTGTTTATCGAGGACCGCAAGGGACACGACCGCATGTACAAACTGGACGCACAGCGCACGCTGGCGCTGGGATGGAAACCGGAGGTCTCTTTCGAAGACGGCATGAAAACAACGGTCGAGTGGTATGTGAATAACCGCGGCTGGTGGGAACGCGTCAAGTCAGGCGCTTTTCGCGAGTACTACGAGAAGCACTACCGCCAGCGGCTGGACAAGGGCAGCAAGCGCGAACTATGACGTTTTCCAGAAAACCCAGAATTATCGCCGTTGTCGGCGCGCGTCCCAATTTCATGAAGGTCGCGCCGATCTGGCGCGAGTTGGAAAAATCCGGGTTGTACTCGCTCCGCCTCGTGCACACGGGCCAGCATTACGACGACAACATGTCGAAGGTTTTTTTTGACGACCTGCGGCTGCCCCGGCCGGACGTTTATCTCGGCATCGGATCGGGATCACACGCCGAACAGACCGGCAAGGTGATGATCCAGTTTGAAAAGGTAATCGTGGATGAACAGCCCGACCTGGTTGTGGTAGTCGGCGACGTCAACTCGACGATGGCCTGCACGCTGGACGCGGTCAAACTGGGTGTGCCGGTCGCGCACGTTGAAGCCGGGCTTCGCAGTTACGACCGCGAAATGCCGGAAGAACTCAACCGCATGGTCACCGACATCCTGGCCCGGCTGCTGTTGACGCATTCGCCCGAGGCCGAGCAAAATCTCAAGAACGAAGGCGTCGACGAATCGAAAATCCACTTTGTCGGCAACGTAATGATCGACAGCCTGCTTTTCTACATGCCCGAGGCGGAGAAATCCGACATCCACAAAAGACATTCGCTGGATCCAGGCGGCTACGGGCTGGTCACGCTGCACCGGCCGTCCAACGTGGACGACCCCGGACAGCTTTCGGCCCTGCTGGGCGCTCTGGCCACAATCGGCGCGGAAAAGCCGCTTGTTTTCCCGGTCCACCCCCGGACCCGGAACGTTATAGAAACAAACGGCTTGGAAGTTCCAAAGGACCGTATCCTGCTGCTCGATCCCGTCGGGTATCTGGACTTTTTGAAGTTGATGAAGTATAGTTCTATTGTACTCACCGATTCCGGAGGTATTCAGGAAGAAACGACTGCTCTTGAGATCCCCTGTGTAACAATCCGTGAAAACACGGAACGACCCATAACAATAGAGATTGGAACCAACGTACTCGCCGGCACGAACACCGGTACGATTGTCGATGAGGCGTTGCGTATGTTGCGCGACGGTGTTACAGATAATCGGGTTCCAGATCTGTGGGATGGTCGCGCCGCGGAACGGATCGTGGGCGTCTTCGAGAAGTTCTTTTCAGACGCCGGGTTTTAAGCTGCATCTGACGAAAGAATTATGAGTAGTAGTCGCCAGAGCTGGTCGTTTCTGAATACGTCGGTCGAGAAGAGTTTCTTCTGGAGTTTGATCCTCTCTTTTCTCCCCGTAATTTCCGCATTTGCAGTCAGCTGGTTTATTGCACGCTGGGCGGGCGCCGCCGTGTGGGGAACGGTGTCGTGGGCGATGGCGTTTGCAACGGCCGTATTGATCGTCGGCAAGTTCGGGCTCGAGCTGGGCACGTCGCGGATCGCCAGCGAATACGGCGCAAACCGGCCGGGCGCGCTTCGACGGTTGTTCACGACGGGTTTCGGCCTGCGGATGGTTTTTACATTACCCGTGGCCGCACTCACGTTTGTGCTGGCCCCGTCAATTTCCGGTTGGTTCAATGACGGTTCGCTGACAGGACCGATCCGCGCGGCCGCCGGTGTTATCGTGTGCGCCAGTGTTTACGAGTTCTGCGAACAGTTTCTGATCGGGCTCAACCGGCACGCTACCGTATCCAGGGTTCGTTGCCTCATGCTGTTGTCACGCGTGGCGCTGTCGGTGGGAATCGTGCTGGCCGGTTACGGTGCGGCGCGAATCCTGGGAGGGTATATCGCGGCGTGGGTGATCGCTATTGTTGTGTTTGCCGTACTGCTGTATCGGTATCTGCCGCGTTCAAGCGAGACCGACCGGGGTGGGAGTCTCACAAGGCGGTTACTGGCGCTCAGCATACCGCTTGCGGTCAGCAGCGCGTCTGTAACGGTGTTTTCGCAGATGGACAAACTGATGTTGGGGTATTTCGACGGGGTGGAGGAGGTCGGGCAGTACGCGGTGGCCAGAGCGGTCACGGAGGTGTCGCTTTTTCCGGCTTTTGCTTTTGTAACGACGCTCAGGCCCGCTCTGGCGTCCAGGTATGCTTCGGGCGAGATGGGCGAGTGCGCCGGGTTGATACGTAACGCGCTTCGGTTGTCACTGGTATTCGGGGTCCTGTTTGCGGCGATTTTTGGTGTTCTGGCGACACCGCTGTTGACCTGGGTATATTCGTCCCAGTACGCCTACGCCGGCCAGATTATGGCCGTTTTTGTTTTTGTGCTGATCCTTCGGTCCCTGGGATCTCTGGTTCTGCCGGCTCTGGTGGCGGCGGAACGAACCCGGCTGTACGCGTACCTGACTGGATTTTCGGCGGTTATCAATTTTGGTCTGAATCTGGTTCTGATCCCGCGTTATCACGCCAGAGGCGCGGTGCTGGCGACGATTATTTCATACGGATTCCTGCTGGTGGCGGGTTTGCGTGAGACTTTCAGGATTTTCGGAGTTCGTATCCGGATGTCGGCATTGAGCGGAGCGATTCGCACGGTTCTTGCAGGAGCGGTCACGAGCGGGTCTATGTGGCTTGTTTTTCACCACTTTTATCCAGATGGATTCAGCAATCCGGACGCTCGTCTTATTTTGTGGGTTTTGGGTGTTGTAGGTTTATATACCGCACTACTTTTTCTGATGAAGGTGGCTCGGCCGGATGAGATCCGGCTCGCTCTTAAAAACCTGCGTAACCGTAAGTAAAATAATAAGGTTTAAAGCTTGACAATCTGCTGGCGTCTAAAATACTGTGGTCTGCGAACGGCCGGGCGCCGCGGTCGCGACGGCCGATTTAAGTGTATGGAGGCTCACTGCTTTGGTTAGCAACACTGCTTTGATCGCTAATGCGACAGTATTTCTGTTTGCTTTCTTCATAACAGTCCTGCTCACTCCTGTGGTGAGGAGGTACGCCCTACGTTGGAAGCTGGGTGACAAACCCAACGGCCGTAAAATCCACACGAATGTGATCCCGCACCTTGGTGGTATCGCCATCGTGCTGGGTACCGTCGCCGGATTGTTTGCTTACAACGTCACGTCACTGGCCGGTGACAACTGGATTTCCCTTCTACAGAAAATACTGCCGCCTGTAGCGCTGATCGTTATCCTCGGACTGGTGGATGACATGAAGAGCCTGCGTGCCCTCCAGAAACTTACCGTCCAGGTGATGGGGTCGCTGATCCTGGCCGTGTCCGGTTTTGTTCTGTTTACCGGTATCCCCGGACTGGACGGGGTGAACGCCTTGGTGTTGCTCGTCAGTGTTGCATTCCTCGTGGGAATATCCAGTTCTGTAAACCTCATCGACGGCCACGATGGCCTGGCGGCGGGCATCTGCCTGATCGCCGCCGCGGCGTTTGCCGTGATGGCCGTAATGCTCGGCGCAAATATGGCTCTGGTTGTAACCCTCGCGATCAGCGGGGCCTGCCTGGGTTTTCTGGTGTTCAATTTTCCGCCCGGAAAAATCTTCATGGGAGACACCGGCAGCATGTTTCTTGGTATCATGCTGGCGCTGGTTGCCTGCACGTTGACCGCCATCAAGCCGGATGGCCGGACATTTATCGCTATCTGTTTTGTGCTCGGCATTCCAATGCTGGACGCGTTTCTTGCCATCGCACGACGTTTGATCCTGCGCTCACCGGTGTTCAAGGCGGACTGCCTGCACATGCACCACGTACTTCGCGAGCTTTCGTTCTCACCGAGACAAACGCTGCTGGTCATGTACACCATGCAGGTCTTCCTCGCCGGGCTGGGTTTACTGGTCCTGAAGGGATTCGTTTTCCCAATCGTTATCGGACTGGTTTTCACCGCTGTCGTTTTTCTGTCATACTTACGTATCATGATTGTTTCGCGGAGCAGTGTGCCGTCGACGCCGACGCTTGCACCCAATACCATCACTCCGCTGAAGAGCAATATGCCCCGGCAGAAAGCATCCATCGGACAATAGGTCCGTTTGGCTCTGGCGTTTTAACACCCTGGTCAAAGACTCGCCCGCTTCGCCGGCCTTAATGCCGTTGACGGTATTATCGCGGCTGTGATATCTTTTTTTTACCATTTCGAAATCTGCAGTGAACACCACGCTGGGGGACAATTCGTGCCGACGAAAACAACGTGCCGAATCGGTAGCGACGTCGACCTTCTCTCCAGGATCAACCTGGACGAAGTCGTCGAGCTGTTCGAAAACTGCGGTACCAGTGACTCGGTCGAGTTTGTCACTTCCGGCGAAACACCCCGACTGAAAGATTCAAAAACCCAACCGGGATCTCCCGCACGCGTGGCGCTGTTGATGCACGGGTTGGTGGAGGACGCTTTTGACGTGCTGGTGATCGACGCGACCGTTCTGCCTTCGCGGTTGTCGTCGGGCGTTGAGATCGGCGCGGTGACGCGCCGGCTTACACCGTACGACGGGCTGATGTGCCGGAACGAAAGAATCCTGGACGAGCTCCCGG
>CAYUDF010000073.1:0-8906 GCA_964443465.1 uncultured bacterium | reverse complement strand
GCGGCCTTCCACTGCGATTCGATCAGGTAAAGCGCGCTGCGCGTTCCGTGCACGGCGTCCGCGGACCGCAGGACATCCACTTCGTCCACAAGAAACGCCGCTCTTTTCCTTTGCGAACGCTCCAGCTCTTCAACCGCAAATTCCAGGCGATCCCGTGCGATTCGGATCTGCTCCCAGGCAAGCACCCACTCGATAAACTTTTGCCCCACCTCCAGCAGAAAATCTTCCTGATTTTCCAGCGCGACCACTTCGCTCGTTTTCACGTCGAATAAACTGAGGTCGTATTCCAGGCGGTCCAGCGCTCCGCCGCGGTTCTGCCACAATGGCAACGACCAGGTGGCGCTAAGAACGTTGCGATAAAAAGTCGACGGCCCGATCGGTATGTCAATGGACCCGCCCGGGCCGGGGATGGAAAAGCCGGGAAGTTTCTGGTCTGTAACGCTCGAATTCCAGTCCACCGACAGCCGCGAACCGTTTCCCCAGAACAGGCGTTCCACACCCGCGCCGAGAGCAAACATATCCACGCGTTCCGGATCAAACGGACCGGTCTGCAACGGTTCCAGATGGTTCAGCCTGCCGTCAGCCCCCAATCGCCAGTCCTGATAACCCAGAAACCGATCGCTTTGTTTCTGTTCTATGGCCGGTTGCATCTGCCGCGCTTTAAAAAACGGGTGGACCGCTTTGACCCGATCGAGGTATTCGTCCAGTGACACGACCTGGTCGACCGCCGGATCAGACTCCTGGCCCGCCAGCGGGACTGCCGCTACTGAAAATGCAAATAAAAAAGCGAAAAACCACAATAACTGCTTCATGACGACTCCATCCCTTCTCCGCCGGAACGTCGCGCGACGAACTGTTCCGGGTGGGTTGAAATCTGGTAAAAAACCATTTCAAAAAAAGTATCCAGCAATTGTTCGGTGGTGATATCGCCGGATTCCTGCATTTTGTGACCGGCGGTCGCCAGTACCTGCAATACACCCGAAGACTGCGCCCAAAGCAGGATGGCGGTTTTGTCGGGGTCAAGATCGCTGCGGATTGTGCCGTCCGCGATTCCGTTTTGAACCGCAGTGGCAACAACACCCATGATTCGACCGCGGTACTCGTCGCACTTCTGCGCGTATTCGCAATCTTCGCAAGGTTCGATTCCCTTTGAATCGAAATACATCATCGCGTCGTAGTAGTTACGGTAACGCTGGTGGAACTCGATGTATGCACGCCCGATTGCCGACGTCTGATCGATGCCGGTTGTATTGTTTTCGACGGCGCATATAAACATGTCGTACAACATCTCGCTGCCACGTAAAAGGATGGCGGCGTACAGTTCTTCCTTGTTCTTGAAATACAGATACAGCGTGGCTTTTGACAATTCGGCTGCGTCGGCGACGTCATCCATGGTGGCCGTTTGCCACCCTTTTGAAAAAAAGACAGACTCGGCCGCGTCGATGATGTCGACTTTGCGTTGTTCTTTCTCCCGTTCCCGTCGTTCCGCGATACCCATATTGACCCCCTGGGTAATTAACCTCGTTTTCGGTCTATTACATGGTCTTATATTTACTGACTCTTAGTAATACTATACATGTACGCCTATAATATAGATTATGTTTCATGGATGCAAATAAAAAATAAAAAGGCGGCCCGGAACCGGGCCGCCAAAAAACGATGCTAATTCTTTTTATTTATGGTGCTTATGGACTTACGGATGAAATCCGCCCGCCAACCGCTTCAATCCAATCGTTGAACGGGATGCGAGGGCGCGGGTCCGCCCACTCACGGTCGACACGGCGCTCCGTACAGACCTGCGGATACCACCGTACAACCGGGTCGGCGCTTCCACCCCCACGGTCTGGACGGCAACTCTGGACCCGTCGACGACACTGCGGCCCAGCCTTCTGAAAAACCCAAGCGCGCCGTTCATCCGCTCAACGTAAATGCCGAGCAGATTATAGATCACAATCGCCAGCAGTCCTTCCGTCACAAACAAAACGATAAAAAACGCCCACAGATTGTCGAGCACGGCCAGGCCGCTGACGTACTGCGAAAGTTCGTCGAATGACCGGTAGACATATTTCACGGTGGGCAGCAGAAACAGCAGCGCGTACATCAATGCCGCGCCAAACGTAAACCACTGTTGTTTCCGTTCGATTTCATCGAGAGCGACATTACGCGCCCGGCCCTTTTCCTCGATGCGGTTCCAGCCAAGCCGGACCCTTTCGAGCAGAAAAATGGTCAGAATCGTGTAGAAGATGTTTTCCCTGTTTGCACGCGCTGTGTTCCATAAGCCTAAAAACATTTTTTGGCCTCCTTAACGGACTATTTCCACGGAATTGCCATATTCATGCGTAGCAGTTTATCTTCGAATTCCATACGCTCACGGTTACGTTTCAGTCCCTTCTTGCCCTGATCAAGCCACCCGTACCGTCCCGCGGCCGTTCGCGCCTTTTCGATATCGCCGTCGGCTATTGCCTGCACAATTTCAAGTTCGAGTCCCGTCAGCGCCATCGAATTCATCCGGTAATCCTGAAACGCTTCCCACGTGAGCGGACACCAGTTTGCCACTATCTTTTCGCCGATAACTGTTGCGTACTGACGGATTTCGAGCTGCGAGTGTTCATCCATACGCAGAGAAAGAAAGTGAAGAAGGTTGTGGAGATCCATCTTCCAGTACGCTTCGGTGTATGTCGAAAGCGGCAGGTCTTTACGCGCCTGTTCCCTGGCAACGTTCGCTTCCAGGCGGACGTCGTAAATTTTTCTGGCGAGGTTGTGAAAGTCCTCTTCCTGTTTGGTAAAACGTTCCCCCGCTTCCGGGGACAGGTGACCACCGCTTCCCTGCCGGTTGCCTTTTGCCTGGAATCTCCACTCGCCGGTTTGTGTCGTCTGGGCGGCGTTGATCGCCACCGAGTAACGCGTGGAGTATTCGTTTACGTTCGCCGTGCGGTGACGAATCCACTGGCGCCAGCTGTCCATCGGAACCCGGACGTGAAACTTGATTTCGCACATCTCGAAGGGTGTCGTGTGCCGGTGCCGAAGCAGGTAGCGGATCAACCCCCGGTCCTCGTGGATTTTTTTTGTGCCTTTGCCATAAGAAACCCGTGCAGCCTGCACAATGGATTCGTCGGAACCCATGTAGTCCACCACGCGAACAAATCCGTCATTGAGCACCTTAAACGGAATTCCGAGGATTTTATCTAATGCTTCCACATGCGGCCGCGGAAGTTGTTCGGCTTTGTCCCGTTGCGCCTGTTCGGTCTTATTTGTACCTGTATTTTCGCTCATATTTTGTCAGTCCCCGATAAACATTTTGTCTGTACAATTAATCGCATCCTGCTCCAGATTTCAAGTCACACTACCACAGCATTCGAAAGACACAAAATATTTACTGGCATATGCTGCGGCCATCCGCTATAAGTTGACTAAGTTCCATTATTTACACTGACCTGACTTCATCACGGACTCGGAAGCAATTATTCGCATCCGGATAGATTCAACACCCGAAAACTGAATATCCCCGCTTAGTGGAGGCATCTTGAAATGAATCATTCGAGACGATTTATCATTGTCGCGATTTTCGCCTTCGTCGCAATCCTTCTGTTCGCCGACGCGGCCCGTTCGTCCGAACGCGTGCGCATCGGCATTGTCACGGATGGCCCGTGGTCGGAAAACACCACCATCGCGGATACCTTCATCCGGGAGATACTCGCCCTCACCGAAGGAAATTATATCGTCGATTTTCCCGACGAGTTGTTCATTGAATGTGACTACTCGGTTGAGGATATCCGAGGTGCGCTCAACCGGCTGCTGAACGATTCTTCATGTAATCTGGTAATCGCCATGGGTGTTATCGCTTCAAATGAAGTTATTCAAATGGGGGCGTTACCCAAACCGGTGATTGCGCCTTTCATTATTGCCCCGGAGTTTCAAGCGACGCCGATATCCGGCGCCGCAAGCGGTGTAGAAAATTTATCCTACCTCATATCGCCATTTAATCTGCAGCGTGACATTAAGGCATTCATGCAGTTTGTCGAGTTCGACAAACTGGTTCTCCTGTCGGCCGCGCCGTACGTGGACGCGATCCCCGAACTTTCCGCCAAAATGGCGCAGGCCACATCGTTGACAGGCGCCGAAGTGATCGTGATTCCCGTTCGCGATTCCGCGCAGGATGCGCTGGACGCGATACCCGAAGATGCCGACGCGGTTTTCATGTCCGGCATGGTTCACCTCCCACGCGGGGGATTCGAAACGCTGGTCCAAGGATTGATAGACAAGAAGCTGCCCAGTTTCTCCCTTCTCGGCAGAATGGACGTCGAGCGCGGAATACTTTTTGGTCTCGCGCCCGGCACCACGTTTCCCCGCTTTGCCCGCAGGGTCGCTCTTCACGTCCAGCAGATTCTGATGGGCGTGGACGCCGGCACGTTGCCAGTCGCTTTTACCGGCGGTGAACAACTCACCGTCAACATGGCCACCGCGCGTAAAATCGGTGTGTTCCCGAACTGGGAAGTTCTCACCGAAGCCGAACTGATCGGTCTGGAAGAAAGAAGAGTGGATGCCACATGGGGAATGCGTTCTGTGATGGATGAAGCGCTGCGGGTCAACCGGGATCTCAACGCGGCGGCCCGGGCCGTTGACGCAGGTGCCCAGGAAATCACCCGGGCGCGTTCGGGCTTGCTACCCCAGGTCAGCCTGGACGGGACCGGATTGCTGATCGACGAAGACCGCGCGGAAGCCTCGATCGGGTCACAGCCGGAAAAAACGCTCTCGGGAGGATTGAGCGCCTCACAGGTACTGTGGTCGGAACGCGCCTGGGCCAACCTCAGTATTCAGAACAAAGTGCAGGATTCGCGCGAATTCGACTACAACCGGACCCGCCTGGACGTGGCACTGGAAGCACTCACCGCTTTTTTTAACGTGCTCCGGACAAAAACAAACGAAGGAATCGTACGCGATAACCTCAAACTGACGCGTTCGAACCTCGAGCTGGCCCGAACCCGCCGCGCCATCGGAATCGGCGGCCCCGGCGAAGTGTACCGCTGGGAGACGGCGATGGCCCGCATACGCAAGGAAGCAATCGACATAAACGCCGTGCGCAACGTGGCGGAACTGCAACTCAACCGGGTACTCCACCGGCCGATTGAACAATCGTTTGCCACGGAAGAATTCGGGATGGACGACCCCGATGTATTGCGGTACCAGGAGGGATTTCTGACCTATTTCGACAACCCGTACAGCTTCAGGGTCATGAGGAATTTCCTGGTAAAGGACGGTCTGGCCGCCTCGCCGGAGTTGAGTGCGATCGACGCCGCCATCGCCGCCCAGGAGCGTCTTCTGAAATCAAACACTTACGCTTTTTATTCGCCGGATCTTGTGTTGTTCGGCAGCGTCGATCACGTTTTCTGGAAAGACGGAGCGGGATCGGACCCGGCGGCGGGATCAATGTTTCCCCTGAAAGACGACACCGACTGGGCAGTCGGTATTGAACTCCAGTTTCCGTTGTTTGAAAGCGGCGCCAAAGTCGCGGACAGGCGGCAGAGCTCAGAAGAACTGGTTCAACTGAAAATCGAAAAACAGGCGACGGCCGAGCGTATCGAACAGAGGATCCGAACCGCACTCCATTCAATGGGGGCTGCTTACGCCGGTATCGACCAGACGCGTGATGCGGCCGACGCGGCCGGCAGGAACCTCGACGTCATTCTGGACGCCTATTCGCAAGGTACCGTTTCGATCCTGGACCTGCTCGATGCGCAGAACTCGGCGTTCGAATCTGAGAGTCTTGCCGCCGACGCGATATATGTTTTTTTTATCAATCTTATGGAAGTTGAACGAGCAATCGGAAAATTCTACTTTTTTACAAGCCAGGAAGAAATCGACGCAGTTGGCGTCCGTTTTGATAAATACCTGGCCGAACACCCGATCACGTACTGATCCGGTAAGAAACGACGGAGGAAACCGCATGACTGTGTTCCAGATAAAAAAACCGGTGTTATGGTCCGCTCTGATCCTGATATTTGCCGCTTGTTCATCGGACCCCCCGCCACCACAAGAGATTATCAGGCCCGTGCGTTACGAACCTGTGTACGCGACCGGCGGAGCGCAGGAACGTTGGTTTTCCGGCGCCGCGCGCGCCGACGTTGAATCCCGGTTAAGTTTCCGGGTATCGGGCGCCATCCAGAGGATCCACGTCAAGGTGGGTGACCAGGTGCGAAAGGGAGTCCTTATCGCGGAACTGGACCCGACCGACTATCAAATCCAGGTTCAGGATGCCGAAGCGTCTCTGCTGCAGGCACAGTCGCAGGCGCGAAACGCCAGTGCCAGTTATTCACGCGTCCAGAACCTGTATGTCAGCCAGAACGCGTCGCGGTCGGATCTCGACGCCGCCCTGGCAACCAAGGAATCCGCCGAAGCACAGGTATCATCCGTCGAAAAGAAACTGGAACTTGCGAACAAACAGCTGGACTACACACGACTGGCCGCACCAACCGACGGTTCGATCGCATCGGTCGACGTTGAGGTCAACGAAAACGTCGCGGCGGGCCGAACGATCGTGATGTTGACCGGGGCGGGCAGGCCGGAAGTGGAGGTCGCCCTCCCGGAGATGCTTATCTCCCAGATTCGTGAAGGATCGGGAGTAAAAATCAGGTTCGACGCAATCTCAGGCCGGATGTTCGATGGAGTCGTGACGGAAGTGGGAGTGTCTTCCACTGGTTTCGCGACGACGTATCCGGTAAAGGCGGCGATATCGGAACAGTCGACGGCGGTCCGGCCCGGTATGGCGGCGGAGGTATTGTTCAGTTTCGAGGCCACTGGTGGACGGGATCGTATCGTCGTGCCGCCGTTTGCGGTGGGCGAAGATACGGAAGGACGTTTTGTTTATCTGGTAGAAACAGCTGAAGAGGGACTGGGTTATGCGCGACGGACACCGGTAACGGTGGGAGAACTGTCGTCTCTCGGACTGGAAATTCTGGAAGGTCTCAAAGACGGTGACCTGCTGGTCACCGCCGGCGTGAGCCGCATCAGCGACGGCCAGAAAATACGACTGACCGCCGCTGCGGAGGAAAAGTGAAATGAACGTCACCCGGTTCGCAATTGACAAGAACCGCATTACGGCCATTGCGCTGGTTCTGATTCTGTTCGCGGGCATACAAACCTACAACGTTATGCCCCGCGACGAGGACCCGGGATTTATTATCCGCACGGCGTCGGTGATCACCTACTTTCCCGGCGCCAGCCCCGAACGCGTCGAACAACTGGTCACGGACAAGCTGGAGAAAGCCATCCAGGAAATGCCCGAGATCGACTATATCACCAGCCAGTCAAAAACGGGAATCTCGATCGTATTCGTCAACGTCAAGGAAACCTATTCCGAGTTGCGTCCCATCTGGGACAGTCTTCGCCGCAAGGTGGATGACGCCAGGTCGCAGCTGCCGGACGGGATCATCGGACCGGACGTGGACGACGAGTTCGGCGACGTGTTCGGCACCATTATCACGGTCACCGGTGAGGGATTTGACTACGCCGATCTGAAAGAGGTGGCCGACGAGGTCCGCGACGAACTTCTGTATATCAACGAAGTCGCCAAGGTCGAGATCGTCGGGGCGCAGGACGAACGGGTTTTTGTTGAATACAACGACGCCCGCCTGGCTGAGTTGGGGCTGTCTCCCTTGCAATTGCAACAGATACTTGAACAACGAAACGTTATTTATCCGGGCGGCCATATCACCGCCGGGCGCGAACGTTTTGTACTCGAACCCTCCGGAAACTTCGAGACCATCGAAGAACTCCGAAAGACGGTAATCACGCTGCCCGGCGAGACGGACGTGATTTACCTCGAAGACATCGCAAATGTGTATCGTGATTACATCGACCCTCCACGGGCCATGATGCGGTCATCTGGTTTTCCCTGCCTCGGTCTCGCGGTCAATCTCCGCGAAGGCGGCAACATTATCGTTCTGGGTGAAAAAGTGACCGAAACAATCAATCGAATGAAGACACTTTATCCCATCGGTGTCGAGTTTGACTTTGTGGCGTATCAGCCCGAACACGTTCAGAAAAAAATCAGCGAATTCACCGGCAGTCTTGTCCAGGCTGTAGCCATCGTGCTCCTGGTAATGCTGGCTACCCTGGGCTTTCGGACGGGCTTGGTTGTGGCTTCGCTCATTCCGATGGCGATGATTTCGGCGATCCTGGTAATGCACCAGTTTAAAATCGGGCTCGACCAGATGTCGCTCGCCGCACTTATTATTTCGCTCGGACTGCTTGTGGACAACGCCATCGTTATGTCGGAATCGATCATGGTCCAGATCGCGAACGGGAAAAACCGTGTCCAGGCGGCAATCGATTCAGCCGGTGAATTGCGCATCCCGCTTCTCACCTCATCCCTGACAACGGCGGCGGCATTTCTGCCGATCTACCTGGCGGAATCCAACGTCGGCGAATACACCGCGCCATTGTTCAAGGTCGTTACGATCACGCTGCTGTGCTCGTGGATCCTGTCGCTCACAATGACGCCGTTGTTGTGTGTGTGGTTCCTTAAGGTTAAAAAGAATAAACAACATCTTTTCGATTCGCGGTTGTACCGCGGGTACCGGACGATCCTGATCCCCGGCCTGCGACATCCCGTATTGTCGATTCTCGTTGTCGCGGCTGTTTTCTTTGTGGCGATGCAGGGCTTTCGTTTTATCCCCAATATTTTCTTTCCACCCAACGATAAGGCGATTTTTACGGCAAACCTGACGCTGCCCAAAGGCACGCCGATCGAAATAACCACAAACATGGTGGATGAAATCGAAGGTTTCATGAAAACGGAACTTGTCGCCGGACCGGACCGGGAATCTGGCATAAACAACTGGTCAACGTATATCGGTGAGGGCGCGCCGCGTTTTTACCTGGGATATTCACCGGAATTTTCGATCGGC
>CAYUDF010000072.1:0-8932 GCA_964443465.1 uncultured bacterium | reverse complement strand
CAATAATCCGAAGCCCGTTTTCGCCGCCGGCGACGTACACGTAGTTTCCCGCCACGGCGATATCGGCAATCGTTGTGAGCAAGGTGAACTTCGCCAGTTCGACGGGGCTGGCCGGATTGGAAAAATCCACTATATCGAGATATCCGCCGTTGGCGAAGTAAGCAGTGTCACCGACGGCGGCGGCGGCCCTGCACGGTCCGTTCGCCCACCGGCCCACCAGGTTCATATAATAGCTGTCCCCGTTGTTACCCGGGACGGGGTTCCAGGCGCCGTCTCCCCTGGGGCTGATTGCACTACTTGTAAGGAATAATTCGTTTCGTTCCTGGCCGAGGACAGTGGCCAGAGGCAGTAAGCAGATCAATGAAGCGAGCAGGCTCGCCGAAATCAAGACTTTAAAAAGACTCGATCCGTTCATGGTTTCCCCTCCATGTGTTGTGCTGTTGGTTGTCCTTTTCAGATTCAGAACTACTTGTTTTCAGTTTTTGCAGATTCACGCGGGGCGTACAACGCCCTGATTTGTCCCCAAGTTGTTTGCCGGACCGGAAAACCGGTACAGCAGGTGCCGTCGGAATTGACGCACCCCTCACCGCCCGAGGCTATCTTCACCACATCCGCACAGTCGATCATCATGATTTGTCCCGTGCCGGAAGCGGGGTCCGCCACAATCCTGAGCGGCGAGCATACGGGAGCACAGTTTCCGAAGAAGCTCGCTACACCCAGGTATGTCGGCGATGGCTGGCATCCGCCAAATTGGAGGAAAACCCCCTGGACTGAATTCCCGGTGACGTTCTGAAACTGCCAATGGTCACCCAATGAAATCCAGCCCGGGACCGCATCCAGTTTAAATCGAGCTGCCTTGGCGCCGCTGTGATTATAATAGAAAAAATGGACCTGTACGAGGCCGCAGTAGTCGACGAAATTGCGATCCGTACCTCCAGGGTCGGAAAATATAGCGATGGTGCCTTCCTGCCCCATGCCGGGCGGCACGTAGCCCACTCCGACATTTAAAGTGTCGTAGATTGAATTCACCGTAATGTTGCCGAAATAGACCGCGACCGACGGCAGAGAGTCGGGGTGGACGTTTACGGAAACTGTCGCGTCATTTGGGCCGGAAAGCGGCGGGACGATCTCGATCCACGACCGGTCTGCGCTCATCGTCCAGTCGAGATTGCCGTCGCCGACGTTTGTGATCTCAAATGTTTTCACTGTATCGGTCGGTGTGAATTCAAGGTACAGCGGGGTCACCTGCAGTACGGGCAGGGGACCGGACCACATATCCACTGTAATGATCCCGGACCCGCCGTTGGATGTTATCGATAGGGTGCCCTCGTACGGGCCGTCCGCCAGCCCTGTGCGGTCCATAATGACTGTGACCTGTTGGTCGTTGAGGCCGGAAGCCGGGTTTACCGACATCCACGTCTGGTCGCTGGCGATGTTCCAGCTGAGATCGGCGTCTCCAGCGTTGATGATATTCAGGTATTTCTCGTTCTCCGCCCCGCTGAATTCAAGCGACAGAGGCGAAGCGGTCAATACGGGAATCTCATTTATCATGGTGACGGGAACACCCGCGCCGCCGCCATTGGAATCTATATAAATGCTGGTATGAAAGGTGCCGTTTCCAACTACGGTGCGGTCGATATGAATAAAAACTTCTCCGTCGTTAACGCCGCTGGACGGACTCCTCGTCAGCCATGCGACGGGGTCGTAAATCGTCCACGATAGATCTCCCCCGCGCGAATTCCATATGGTCAGGGTGTCATCCGTTTCCACCGCGCCAAAATGAAACTCGGTTGGTGAAAAGGTCAGTGTCGGATATCCAACCTCAATTTCTACTGTTATGGTGTCGTTGCCGCCGTCGGAATTCACGAAAAGGTTGCCGAAGTGGTTCCCGTAGGGCACACCCGTCCGGTCGACGTCCACCGTCAATGATGCGTCGTCTACGCCGCTTGCCGGATTGACGGACAACCAGGACTGGTCGCTGATGATATTCCAGATGAGATCAACGCCGCCTTCGTTGGTGAGATAAACAACTCGCCGGGTTTTTGACGGAGGAAGAAACAGCGCTGTTTTTGACAACTCCAGTATTGGATACGGGTGCAGAACGATCACGGTCACCGGCACCGTTTGATTCCCGCCGTTGGATAACACCGACACGTTGCCATAGTGTGATCCGATCGCCAGTCCGGTACGGTCAACTTCAATGGCCACCTCTGTAGCGTCCACACCATTTGTGGGTGACACCGACAACCAGGGCTGATCACCGGTGACATTCCAGTTCAATCCAGCCACACCGTCGTTGAATACAAGCAGGGATTTGTCGTAGATACGGCCCCCGAAAAACAGTGTTGTCGGGACAACGCGGAGAACCGGGTCCGTCGCCAGTACCGTCATACTGACCAGGACCGTTCGGTTGCCGGCGTTGGACGTCAGGAAGATTTCTCCGCCGTAAGTTCCCTGTGCCAGTCCAGTTCGGTCGATGGTAACGGTCACGTCGCCGATGTTGGTGCCGCCGGTTGTCGACAGTTCCAACCAGGGAATCGACTCGGAAAGGTTCCACGATAGCGTGCCCCCGCCTAGATTGACGACGGTAAAGGTTCGGGTGGTGTCGGTGTATCCGAAATCCAGGCTGGGGTTTTCCACGTCCAGGACCGGTGTCGGATTGACCTGGCAGATGCACGGGGTGGCGGAATTGACGTAGGCGGTGCCGCCCGCTCCGATCAGGGACCGGTCGTCGCAATCCGCGATCTCGATGTGGTCGGTGTAGTAGGCGGGTACAATCCGGATCGGCGTGCCCGGCGCGGTCGAAGTCCCCGTGAACGCGGCCGATCCGACCACGACTGTTGAGGTAACGCACCGGCCGTAACCGATCGACACGTCGTACACCGATGAACCAATGACCAGTGAGTGGTTCCACAGATCGCTGAGATGGGTCCATCCGGTCGCGGATACATCCAGGCGGAAGCGCGACGCGGTGGCGCCGTCGAGTTGGGTATGGACAATGTAAACCTGGATCACGCCGCCGTTGTCCACGAAATCACACTGGGTTCCGGCTGCGTCGGAGAAGAGGCAAAGCGCGCCCTGATCGGCCGAAACGGCGGTGGCACTGGCAAACACGAGTATTGACAGTATGATACAGCGTTTCATCGAATCCCCTCCAAACCGCGGGTGTGCCGGTGGGGCAACTTGTACAATTATGTACATTATACGATATTTTTGTCCGTTTAGCCACCGGTCAGGTCAGCGGGGTGTTATGGAGCGATTCCGCCTATCTATTCTATAATCATTTGACACGTTGTCCTTTAAGTAGTTAATTAATAGTGTTCCCCACCTTGAAAGCGGTCCCCACCGCCACACGTAACCCCACTGTAAGCTTATAGCAACCCCACATTTGCGGAATCATTGTTTCAATCGAAGTCCACCCTGACGAAAGAAGGGGCTCATGAAACTGTTTTGCAGGTTGCTTGTGCTCGTGTTGGTGTGCCTGTTGATTCCGGCCACATCACTCGGGCGATACGGCGAAAAACCCAAACAAAAGAAGAAAAACGACCCCGGTCCCCAGCGGGTAATGGTGCTCACCGGAGAAAACGTTCATAACATCGGTGAGTTGCAGATGCACGTCGGCAACTGGGGTAACTTTGGATCGTGGCCGGGGACGGGCGGAACCTTCTCCGAGGCGCCGTCGGCCCAGTGGCCGGCCGGTAGCGGTAACGAGTACCTGTTTGTCGCCGGCTTGTGGATTGGCGCGATGAAGGGGGGAGTGCCGGCGGTCTCGACATCTGCGTTTGAAGTCGAATTTCGACCGTCGCAGGATGCGAGAGACATTATCTATCGTACCGCCGAAGGAGCGCGAGGTGGCAACAGACTGCCGTCGCTGACCGCGGACGACGACCGCGACGGGACTATCGACGAAGACTGGCTGAACGGATGGGACGACGACCTCGACGGTCTGATCGACGAGGATTTCGCAGCCGTCTCCAAACAGATGTTCAGCTGCCAGTATACCGATGACCAGCCGACGGCGATCCAGCTGTATCCACAGCACAATCCGCTTCACATTCATGTACGCCAGGAAAGCTACCAGTGGGAAGAGGACCGTTTCGATGATTTTGTTGGCGCCAATTTCTGGATTACCAACATCGGCGATGAGGTTCTGGAAGATGTGTACATCGGATTTTTTGCCGACGGCGATGTGGGTAACCGGGACACCGATAACTATGCCGAGGATGACGCGACCGGGTTTCTGGCGATTCCGGTGGAGTGCACCAACCTCGGGCCGGTGTCGCTGGACATCGCGTACACCTATGATGTGGACGGTGACGAGGGAACGGTAACCGGGTACTTCGGAATTTTGTTCCTCGGTCACACAACCGATCCGCTGGGAATACTGGCGCCCGATCGAGTGGGAATCAGCACTTATGCGAACTTCGCCGGCCAGCAGCCGTTTGAGGACGGCGGGGATCCGACCAACGATTTCGAACGATATGAACTTCTGTCCTCCCAAACCATCGAGCGGCCCGCCACGATTCCCCGCGATTACCGGATGCTGATGTGCGCGGGCCCTTTCAGCATACTGTCACCGGGCAGCACGCTGGTATTCCAGACGGCATTCACGGTGGGTGACGGCGAGAGGGGACTCATCGAAAACGCCAGCAGCGCGCAACTCACTTATAACGGCGCCTGGTTTAATCTGGACGGTAACCGGATGACCGGTATCGCAGGCCGCGAAACACCGATACCGGGGCCCGTGGAGGGCGTTGTGGTGGACTCGTGCAAGGATGAAACCAGGACACCTCGCGACTGGCCCTTCAAGGAACCGATCTGGGTGAACAACGATTGCGCGAAAGAGGATCTGTACCAGGATCTGTGTCGATACCCACCGCAGGACAGCGCCATGTACCTGACCGGAATCAACGGCCAGGAATCCCAGGTATTCTGGATCGTGGGCACAGCGCCACCCCCGCCGAATATGCGGATCGACCACGCCACAAACGATGGTGTTGGCATTTACTGGGACAACTTCAGCGAAACCGTACCGGACGTCAAAACGCAGTTACCTGACTTCGAGGGATACCGCGTGTGGCGCGCGGAGAACTGGGACCGGCCGACGGGTACATCGATCGCCAACGGGCCCGCTCACGACTTGTGGAAGTTGTTGTTTCAGGCCGATATCACAAACGATTTCGGTGAGGACACTGGGCTTAACAGATATCGCTATGAACCGCTGGTACCTCATGTTATGTCGGCGTCCCGCCGCGACGCCCTGGTCCGGTCGATGATCGAGTACATTCAGGAATTCCCCGGATCAATGCCGCCGTGCCCTCCGGGTACGGACGACGCGGTCTGTGACACACTCAACCGGCTGGCCAACTGGGAACTCGGTTTCGACAGGGGCCGGCAGTACTACCGTTATATTGATACCGCGATACACCTCGGCCGGCCGTACTTCTTCTCGGTGACGGCGCTTGATCACGGGATTCAGAGCAACGGCAGTCTGTCAACGGGCAAGATTGGAGATCCGTCGTCAAACTTTGTGTTCGTCGAACCCCAGTCGGTGTCCCAGACGGACTACGAGTATGACCGCGGCCAAATTTACGTGGTTCCCAATCCGGCCACTACGGAATCGATGGCGCCGTGGACTCTGAATCCGAATAACGACGATCCGACGGGTATCAAGGTCGAATTCCGGAACCTGCCGCGTGACAACGGCACGATCCGCATCTACACACTGGCCGGCGACCTGGTACAGGAACTGCGTTTCGGAGGCGAATGCGTGACGTGCGGCACGGTGAAATGGGACCTGGTGAGCCGCAATCTGCAGGACGTCACCAGCGGTATTTATATGTACTCTGTTGAGACCGACAACAATTCGAATTTCCAGCGCAAGATCGGGAAATTTGTGGTCATCCGCTGATTCAGAAATAACCGGCGGAAAGGTGGTGCCGGTTTCCCGCCTCCCGGAGAAGCGGTCCAATCGCTGTCTCCGGGAGGTCTTTTTTTCGCTGTCAGGATGTAAGTTCCTCCCCGACCGCAACTTCACGCTCGCGGCTCTGTATATCCAAAACACCACAAAATAAGCGATATATCGGGTACACATCTTCATATAGTAAAAAAAATAGTATATTAATGGTTGACGAGTAACCGCATAATGATATGCTGTTATATGGTTATGTACACTATCCGGGAGATCCAGCATCCTCAATCGATCAGTTATCCATGCAATACGCGCGATGATCGTACTCGCCGAAATAAAGCGTGACGAATATTGCGGTGCACCGGCGATTGCCAGGCAAATCGGTGCACCCAGAAACTACCTGGGAAAATTGCTTCAGCAACTGTCGAGAAACCGGCTGGTCGAATCGCAGAAAGGACTCGGGGGCGGTTTCAGGCTATCACGGCCGCCACAACAGATCACGATGTACGACATCGCTGAATCGATCGAGAGCCTGGACCGCTGGACGACCTGCATACTCGGGAACAGCGGATGTGACGGAAAGAACCCATGCGCAATTCACGACCGCTGGGGGGCTGTTCGCGAAGCTTATCTGGAAATGCTGAAAAACACCCGGATTTCGGACATAACACCGGCAGAATTGGAGGGGGGAATAGATGGTGGGGAAGCACTTTAGTTGGCCCATACTTGTTTACAGGAGGTTGCGATGAGGTCTCAACCAAAACACGTGGTTGTACTTCTGGTGTCTGTACTTGTCCTGGTTTGTTTTTCGGTGCCGCTGTGGTCCCAGTCGGCGCTGCAAAAAGTGATGGAGGAGCGCGGACTGACAGAAAAGGACGTTCTGGCGGCCGCCAAGACGTATACGCCGACCGGCGGGCGTGACGAATACCTCGCGTTCAGTTCCGGTGGCCAGAGCGGTCAGCTGATTGTGTACGGAATTCCGTCGATGCGTATTCTCAAATACGTGGCGGTGTTCACACCCGAGCCATGGCAGGGTTATGGTTTTGACGACGAGTCAAAAGCCGTTCTCGCCCAGGGCAGGATTCGCGGAAAAGATATTTATTACGGCGACACCCACCATCCCGCGATTTCCGAGACGGATGGCGATTACGACGGCCGTTATCTTTTTATCAATGACAAGGCGAATCCGCGTATGGCCGTCGTCGATCTTCACGATTTTGAAACCAAGCAGATCGTCGTAAATCCATTCTTCAAGTCACAACACGGTGGCGCTTTTGTCACACCCAACACAGAGTACATCATGGATCCGGCCCAGTACGCCGCGCCGATCGAAGACGGATTCGTGCCGCTGGAGCAATTCAACGACAAATACCGCGGCGGATTGACTTACTGGAAGTTTGACCGTGAAAAGGGCCGCATCGATCCGGAAAATTCATTTACATTCGAATTTCCACCGTACAGTCAGGACCTCGCCGATGCGGGCAAGGGACCGAGCTATGGATGGGGTTTCAACAACTCATTCTGTTCGGAGCGCTACGTCGGTGGTATCGAGCGCGGGCGCCCGCCGTTTGAAGCGGGGTGTTCCGCCAAGGACACCGATTTTCTGCACGTTACCAACTGGAAAAAAGCAGAAGAGCTGGTCAAGGCCGGAAAAGTTGAGAAGGTGAAGGGCAGCTACCTGATCTCGATCGATCAGGCGGTTGAAGAAGGGCTGCTTTATCTCATCCCCGAACCGAAGAGCCCCCACGGATGCGACGTTACACCGGACGGCAAGCTGATTATCGTTTCCGGAAAACTGGACAGCCACGCGTGGGTATTCAGCTTTGACAAGATCATGACAGCTATCAAAAACGAAAAATTCGAGGGACGCGATCCATACGGGATTCCGATTATCGCGCTGAACGACGCGCTGGACAAATCGGTGAACGTCGGCCTGGGGCCGCTCCACACGCAGTTTGATTCGGAAGAGGGCGTCGCTTACACGTCGATCTACGTGGACTCAAAAATCACCAAGTGGAACTACCTGACTGGGAAGGTGCTCGACGACATTCCCATCCATTATAATGTAGGCCACCTGATGACGATGGAAGGCGACAGCAAAACACCCGACGGTAAGTACCTGGTCGCGCTGAACAAGCTGGCCATCGACCGTTTTAACCCGGTGGGACCGCTCCACCCGCAGAACCACCAGCTGATCGACATCCGCGGCGAAACGATGACGTTGTTATACGACATGCCGGTGCCGCTGGGCGAACCACACTACGCAGTAGCCATCAGGGCTGACAAGCTGCAGCCGGTGGTTCGTTATAAGTCGGGCTGGGACAGCCGTACCGACTCGAGGTCGCCGCACAGGGTGCGCGCCGGCCGCGAACGGACCGAACGCGTAGGCAACAAGGTCAGCGTTTACGGAACGCTCATTCGCTCACACATCAATCCCGAAATCATCGAAGTTTCCGAGGGGGATGTCGTTTCGATCCACCTGACCAACCTCGAGCGCGCTGAAGACGAAGTTCATGGATTTGCCGTCCACGGTCAGAATGTCCAGCTGTCGGTCGAGCCGGGGAAAACGGCTTCGGCCACGTTCACGGCGGACATACCAGGCGTTTATCCATACTACTGCACAGAATTCTGTTCGGCGCTGCACCTGGAGATGCAGGGATACCTGCTGGTAACGCCAAAGGGTTACAAGGCCGAAACCATGGAGATGGAAGAAGGGGTGGAGTACACCGAAGCGGATTACAACACCCAGGTCGAAACCAACGTGGCCACCCAGGAAGTCATCAACCAGGTCGTAGCGTATATCACCAGCCACAACTACCAGGACTTCCCGACGGTAGTTGCCCTGGTGGAAGACGCCACCGACCAGCTCGGGTTTGCCGAGGGGGCCAAGGCCAAGGCGGAAGCCGCCGCGGCCGAGAAGGATTGGCAGAACGCCATGTTGTGGGCGAACCAGTGGTGGCAGTACCAGGTGAAGACGGCGGACATGGGCCTGCGCGCCAAGACGTTCCTCGAAGAGAACGG
>CAYUDF010000071.1:3629-8969 GCA_964443465.1 uncultured bacterium | reverse complement strand
GTTGTTTTCATTGTATACACGGCCGAGTTTCTGGAGTATCCGGGGATTGTGTGAATGCTCGTACGCTTTTTCGAGTGCATCGATTTGTAAAGAGTACTGGTAGTTTTCCTGGTAATGCAGCGCCAGGTTCTCGTATGTATAGCCGGGATTGGTGGTGTCGTAGACCAGAATCGCGCGGTAGCGCGTCACCGATTTTTCGGCGCTGGCATTGACGCCGATCCACGAGACAACCAGTGCGATAGACAACACGATCGCCGGCGCCAGGATCGCCGTAAACCGGGCCGGATTGTTTGACCGGGCCACCGTTCGCGCCAGGGAAAAAATACCGGGTGCGGCGATACCGAGCACCGTAATCGCATAAAGATCCCAATCCCTGGCCAGCCCCAGTTCGGGTTTGACAAACAGGATGAACAGCCACGCGGGCACACCCAGCGACAGGGTAAAAGCGCTCAGACGTCTATCCGTCTGTCTGTTCGTAAACAGGCGAAACAGGAAAAAAACGACCAGCAACAGCCAGACCGGCGCCAGCAAAAGTACGACATTTACAACGTCGAGCAGGTGCGCGCCGGAGAACACGCTGTACCCGGCGCCGGAAATCGGCAGCGCAAAAGATCCCAGCGGTGTGGCGTAAATGGCTATCAGTAAGCCAATTACGGTTGTCAGTCCAACGACAATCGCCAGTCTGAGGCTCCACGCGGGATTACGTCGGGTGGCCAGTACCCACAGCAGCAACCACAGGTATGAAGGTATCAGCAGAACGAGTTGTACATGAAAGAACAGGCCGGCAAACAGGAAAATTCCGGGGACCACAAGCCTGCCCGATCCCGCGATAACCCTGGCCGCGAAAAGAAGGTATAAAAAACCCAGGGCGAGAGCCGGTGTGTAATGCTCAACGTACCCGAAGAACAACTGCAGTGCCCCCGTCGCGAGGGCCAGGGCCAGCAGTGTCATTCTGGCGCTGTCGGGCCAGTCCAGCCTGCGGATCACACACAACAGAGTAACAACCATCAGCGCCCCGATGGCGCAGTTCAGTATCCATACGCCGCCAACGGGTGAGGCGCCGAACCAGCCGGCGATCCACGATGCGGAGAAGTTCAGCAACTCCGTGGCAGGGTAGATCTTCTCCGCCACTGTTACCTGGGATATAAACTGGCCCGGATCGAAGCCGTTTAACGCGGTCTCGCGGTAGTTGTTGTATACAAAGAAACCATCACCGAGCAGTTTTGTGGCGGAACGAAAAGCGGCAAAAACGATAAAAGATATGACACCGGTCAGGGCGAGGGTGTTGACCCCATCTTCGAGGCTCCGCAGCCAGGCGCGGGCGATCCGGATTCCCCCGCGCGCGACAATGGCCGCAAAAGGCGGGACAAACACAACTGCCGTCAAACACAGAACGACCAGCCGCCAGTGACCCGGATAAAAAGCTAGGTGGTTCAGGCCCCACAATCTTCGTTCGGGCTGAAAAGAAGCAAACACATAAAGGGCAAACGTCGCTGCCAGAGCAAGCCACCCGGCGATCTGCCGGGTGGAACCGATGTCCTGTTTTCTGCCAGTCTCTTGTTGATCTTGAATTGTCCGCGATCCTTACTTCAGAAACTTCTCAGACTCGTAAATCAATTCGATATCGGTCGGAATCGCCGTCATTTTGGCCAGCTGATTTTCGACTTCTGGTACCATCTGACCGTACTTGTTGATGAATTTCTCGGCAGCGGCATAGTCACCCAGCGCCTCGATCATACACAGTTCGCGTGTCATCGCTCGAACGGCTTCCGGCATTTTGTCCAGGTTTACATGGAGCCGGCCGGTGGCGGGGTTCAGCACGATTCCGCCCTTTTCTTTGATGTAATTGAATTCCATCATGTTGGCCTTGCCGTGGGCGCTTGTGGCGCCAAAACGGATGGCGCGGAAAAAGCCGGGCAGAAAATTCACGTACGCCTTGTTCTCATGCTCTTTGGGCAGGTATCCCTGCTGGACGAGATATCTGGTGTTGTAAAGACCCATGATGTCCGCTTTGGCTTCCTCGATCGCCGAATACAGCGTTTTCAGCTGTTGCCCGACGGTGGTTTCGGTACCGTCCGCCAGCGTGATCTTACCGGGACCGAGACCGTGTGATAGTTCGTGCAGGAGCACGTTGCTGAAAAAAACGTCAAAGTCAATCATGTCGCGCTGGGCTGGTTCGACCACGACGTCAGCGATAGGTTCCAGGATCTTGTCGAACTTGGCGCGGTTGAAGTTCTTGAGCATCACTTTTTTGCTGCCCTTTGCTTCACGTACGCGTTCGTCGTTGGGCAGGTTAAAAGCGATCGTCTGGACGCCCGACTTGCTGTCGCCGCCAACAAAAACCACGTCAACCACGCTAATCGGCGACTCCGAGCCCCGGCTTTTATTAATGTGTTCTTCCGGTATGGGCAGGTTGTCTTCCATGCCGGGAAGGAAATCTTTGAGGTCGGCGAGCTTGCGGCTGTCAGCCGGGTTGCGTACGGCGATAAAGGCCTCAAAGGCGGTTTTGTATCCGAAGAGATTGTCTTCATAAACCTCGTACGGGCCGATAGTGACGTCGATAACGTTGTCCCGGACATCCATCCAGTCCATATCGCTCTGGTAATAGTCATCTGTGAAAAACGCGGCCGCGCGACTGCGCAGAAACGTGGCCAGCGTGGTGTAGTCGACGCCGCTGGCGAACTGTTTCTTGTTGGCCGGGTCCGTGAGGATATCGGCAGCTTTGTTCAATAAACCGGCGGCTTTTTTCAGGTGGTCCTTGTACTCCTCGCTGTAAGGTACGGCGACCAGGCCGCCGTCTTTGCGGCGGATACAGGTGAAGAAATCCTTGAAAGCCTCGTCCTGTTCCGGGTGTTCTTCCAGCCACTTGTTAAACTCCGCCTCCGTCAAGTCGGACGGATAAAATGCGGCCCCCGCCGGTTTGTCAGTTGATCCCAGGAATGGCGCCTCTTCTTCCAGCCGGTCCCACGGACCGAAATTGATCCGGAAGAAGTGGTACAGGTCCGCCATCAGTTCCTTGTTGGCGCCGTCTGTTGCCGCCGCGTGCACCAGCTGCTTGCGGAGTTCGGCGTTATGTTCCCACACCTGGCGCAGGAATATCTCGTCCATGGCGGAGCCGGCGCGGACCAGCAGGGAAAGGGCGTCGAGCTCCGGCTTCGACAGAACGGTTTCATCAACCGGAATATCAACCTGGGCGAATTTCTGGATCTGTTGCTTCAACTGATCGTGCGGAATGTGGTTTGTTAAATCCATGGTGTCCTCCGCAACGGCAGGAACGATCAATACGGCGCCCAAAACACAGATAGAAAAGACCGCGGCGATACGTCTTATCATTATAAGCTCCTTTAGCTTCGATACCTTTGGGGGTATGTGGGATGGTTAACAGTATCGCGTAATTTGACCCGATTGTAAAGCTCCTGAGGGGGGCGAAAAACGCGTCAAAAAAAGCCAGTTTCGCGGCAACTCAATATATGGTAGTGTTTTGGAAATCTATACCCGATCAGCCGGAACGCCCGTTGCCGGCCGAGGACAAGGATCCATCGAGGAGCGAACACGATGAACTTTACCCCTGGAGCGGTTACCGACAACAAGCCGCCGCCGCCAGCAGCCTTCCGCTGGGCCGTGCTGGTTATTATCAGCCTGGCCATGTTTGGCAACTATTACGTCTACGACGCGGTAAGTCCCATCGCCGATCTGCTCAAAAGCCAGCTTGGGTTTTCGGACAGGAACATCGGCACGCTGAACGCCATTTACAGCCTGCCCAACGTAATCATGGTTCTGATCGGCGGCATCGTCATCGACCGCATCGGTGTCAAACGCGCGACAATGCTTTTTGGCGTGCTTTGTTTTATCGGTGCCATAGTAACCGTGTTGTCGCCCAAACTGGTAGTGATGGCGACGGGGCGTCTCATATTTGGACTTGGCGCGGAATCTCTGATTGTCGCGGTGACAACAGCCCTGGCCAGGTGGTTCAAGGGTAAGGAGTTGTCGTTTGCATTTGGCGTAAACCTCACGATTGCCCGCCTGGGGTCGTTTCTTGCGCTCAACTCGCCGACGTGGGCAAAATTTGCTTTTGACGAATGGCGTTTGCCGTTGTTAATCGCCGTCGGGTTCGGCACGTTCTGTATCATCGGTCCCTTAATCTACTGGAACATGGAAAACAACGCCCTGAAGAAATACGATCTGGGCGTGGCCGGCGAAACAGACAAGGTATCGTTCAGCAACCTGTTTAACCTGGGCCGATCGTACTGGCTGGTTGTGTTGTTGTGCGTGACGTTTTATTCGGCCGTGTTTCCGTTTCAGACGTTTGCCATCAAGTTCTTCCAGGAAGCCCACGGCACTTCGCGCGAGTACGCCGGTTTCCTGTCCAGTCTTCTCACATTGTTCTCGATGATATTTACGCCGATCTTCGGCTACATGGTCGACCGCGTGGCGAAACGGTCGATGTTTATGATGTTTGGATCATTGTTACTTGTACCTGTGTACCTGATGATGGCGTACACATCGCTCCCACTGATCATACCAATGGCCATGATGGGCATAGCGTTTTCGCTGGTGCCCGCCGTGATGTGGCCGTCGGTGGCTTATCTGGTCAAGGAAAACAAGCTGGGTACGGCGTACGGTCTCATGACAATGATCCAGAACATCGGTCTCGCCGGTTTTAATTTTCTTATCGGATGGGCCAACGATTACTCCGGCGCGAGTGTCGCAAATCCCGGTGGTTATGGCCTCGGAATGTGGATATTTTCGATTTCCGGTTTTCTGGGTTTTCTCTTTTCCTGGCTTCTGCGCAGATCGGAAACTGGTCCCAACGCGCTCGGGCTGGAAACAATTACAACAAAAACCGGCGTTTAAGAACGTAAACCGTCCTCGGTTCCACAGGCCTGATCTGTACAAGACAGGCCTGTGGTTTTCTCTCATATGAAAGGAAAACCATGCGAAGCAAATATTCGGTCATAATAGTAGCCCTGCTGGTTGTTGCGATTCTGTTGCCAACCGGCGTGGCACGGGCGACAGACGGACTCGATTACATGCCCGAGGGAGCGCAGGGGCTCGTAATAATCAGAAATCTTTCTTCGTTGTACTCGGTGCTGGGTATCAACGATTTGCGCTTGGAACGCCCCGAACTGTTTGCGGACGTCGACAACGAAGTTATGGAAGAGCTGGGATTCAACCCGTTCGACCTTGCCGCATTGGAGGGTCTCGGCCTCAAAACCGGTGAGCCCATCTATATCGGTTGGGCGCCGGAACCGTCGTCCTGCGTGGTCCTGATGTTCCCCGGCGGTGAGGACCTCCTCTCGTCGCTGAAATCGCTGCTCAAACAACAGGACGAGGGCTTCT
>CAYUDF010000071.1:0-3529 GCA_964443465.1 uncultured bacterium | reverse complement strand
GAGGACCTCCTCTCGTCGCTGAAATCGCTGCTCAAACAACAGGACGAGGGCTTCTCCAGCCTCGGCAAGGACGGTGGGGTTGAATATTTTGGTGATGAAGATGACGAGGTTGTGTTTTATCACGACAAGTCGTTCCTGGCTATCGTGGCCCTTGTGGAAGAAGACGACGTTACCCGCGAAACACCGGAGTCGGCTCTGGCGTCGGCAAAGGAGTTTCGCAAACAGGCAAAAAAGAAATCTCTGAAGAAGTCGGACAAGTACCAGGAGTTGTCAAAGAAGTTCGAAACCCGGGGAGATATACAGGTCTACCTGGGATCCGAGCTCAATGAAGAGATGATGGGGTGGGGCGACGACGAGGATATGGACGAATACGGATTGACGGAAGAAGAGATGGTCGAGTTGTACGAGCGCTGGGGATTGCTCAACTCGGCGACGTTGGTCGAGGCAAGTTTCGGCCCCGACCGGATCGACGCCGCGGGATATACATGGTTCGGGAAAAAGTCCGTCGTTCACGACTGGTACAAAACCACCGGGGATCCCCCGGCGTTCCTCGGGCGTGTACCATCCGATCCCATGTTGCTCATGCTGTACCGGATGAACTCCGCCGCGTTGTACAAGTCGATCAAGGAATTTATGGCGATGACGGAGACCGAATCCAAACCTTCGTTTGACGAGCAGATGGACGACGCCGATGAAGATTTCGGCATGGATATCGAAACGGCCCTGATCGACCAGATCAACGGAAATATCGCAATCATGATCAACCAGGTGCAGTTCATGGGGGCGGACGCCGTTGTCCTGCTACAGGTCGCCGATCCGGATGTCTTTTACGATACGGTCGACGGGATTGCCGGATGGATAAAACTCAGCCTGGAATTAGACAAAGCCAAACAGGATGATCAAGGGCAGCAGCCGTCGGCGGAATTGACGGAGGAACAGTTCGGCGAAGTGGATTATTACAAGGTGATGATGCCACCGGGTATCGAGCTGTGTTTCGGATTGGTTGAGGACCACCTGGTTGTTACGACATCCGTTTTGCGGTTCGAAGCGATTGTTACCGGCGGCGAAGGTTTTGTGAAAACGATCGGGAACGAGCAGATCACCGCGGCGGCGGACGACCCGACGGGTGGTGTGTTCTATATTAGTTTTGACGCGCTCGTTCGGGATCTGTCAATGATGGCTCCGATGCTGGGTATCAAAGACGGAGAAATTCTCGAAATTCTCGGCAATTTGAAAGAACTGACGTCGGTATCCCGAATGGACGATGAAGGTATGTGGTCCAATACCACGCTGACCAGCGTGAGGCCGGACGTGTGGAAACGTATGTGCGCCTGGATACTGGAGGAAGCGGCGGAAGAGAATGCGAAGGAATCTGTACCCGACCAGGATGATGATTAATTCCTGAAACGGTTTGTGATTAAAAAAAAGGCCGTCCCGCCAGCGCGGAACGGCCTTTTTGTTTAGCTGCGGAAACCCGGGCTTTTAATAGTGGCCCGACTGCTCGTGTTTCTTCATCTCTTCCGTGTTCTTGCTCGCCCATTTCTGGAGGTCGGCAACCACCAAAGGATCTTTGGAAGTCATTATCCACACGTCACCGTGTGTTGTAACGACCCCTTCCTGCTCGACACCTTTCATCATCATACCAACCAGGTTGGTACACATGCCGCAAAGCTCGGTGTGATTGCCTTTCTCCATGCTGGCGCCAACCTCGCCCATTTCGGAATGTGCTTTCCGGTAGACTTCGACGTAATCCTTTTCGACGGTTGTTACGGAAACAATACCGTTGGAGATGTTGTGCTGTTCCCACGTGATGTTCATCAGCAGCTCGGGATTTTCGGTCAACGGCCTGCACATGTCGCAGTTTTCCATGTCAAACCATTCCTTGCCGCCTGCGTATAACGATGACACGCCGAGTACGAGGAGAAATCCAAGTAACAGCGTTAAATTGACTGATCTATTCATGCCTTGCCTCCTGTTAAAAAGTCTTATGGTCTGTCGCCCGAAAACCGTTATCATTACACGTCTGGACGAAAGAGACGCCATGGATAAGCACCGTGATTTATTTCACATAAAAGACGATCTTGTTTTTCTCAACCACGGGTCATTTGGCGCGTGTCCGAAACCGGTATTTGACACGTATCAGCGCTGGCAGCTGGAACTGGAGGAGCAGCCGGTCCAGTTTCTCGGCCGCCGGTTTGCCGATCTATTGTACGAATCGAGAACCGCCCTGGCGGTCTTTGTGGCCGCCGGGGTTGACGACCTGGTCTACGTGCCCAACACCACCACCGGGGTCAATATGGTCGCCCGCTCTCTGAGCCTCGAGCCGGGCGATGAGGTGCTGTCGACGGACCTGGAGTATGGGGCGGCCGAGAGAACCTGGCAGTGGATCTGCCGGAAGCGGGGCGCGAAGTTTGTGCGCCGGCCTATCCCGCTGCCACTCGATTCTCCCGAACAGATTGTGGACGCGATCTGGAGTGGTAAAACCGATCGTACCCGTGTGTTGTTTATCAGCCACATCACTTCGACGACGGCTTTGATTATGCCGGTTGCCGAGCTGGTATCCAGGGCGCGGGATGCTGGTATTATCAGCGTGATCGACGGGGCGCACGGGCCCGGCCAGGTCCCCGTTGACCTCACGGCTCTGGGGGCCGATTTCTACACAGCCAACTGTCACAAATGGATGATGGCGCCGAAGGGATCGGCGTTTCTGTACGCCTCTCCGGACAAGCAGGACCTGCTGGATCCGCTGGTTGTCAGCTGGGGAAACCTTTCGAAGTCAGAGTCTCGTTTCGTCCAGGAAAATGAGTGGCAGGGAACCCGGGACATCGCCGCCTACCTTTCCGTGCCCGCGGCCATCCGGTTTCGCGAAGACTACGACTGGGCCCGGGTGCAGAAATCGTGTTTTAATCTGCTCTGCGAGGCCCGTGACAAACTGGCCGATATCACCGGTCTTCCCCCGATTTGTCCCTCGAGTGATCTATGGTTTCGCCAGATGGCGTCGGTTCCGCTGCCGCCTTGTGACGGTGATGCATTGAAAGAATCACTCTATGAGAGGTTTCGTGTGGAGGTTCCGATCGTTGATCAGTTTATCCGCGTGTCGATCCAGGGATATAACAACCGGTCGGATGTAGACAGACTCGTTTCCGCTTTTGAAGAGCTGTTGCCCGAATACAGAGAATAAGGCTAAAGCTCCGGCCGCGCAAATCCCCTTGATTCGTGGGAAGTGCAGTGTGATCATCGACAAAAAGAGTATCGTGTTTGTGTTGTAGCTTTTGCAGCTTCCTGTGTCGACATTTTCTCAATACCCAAACATCCAGGTCAGCAACTCTTCGTTTCCGCCCGATCCCGAAGAAGTCACCATTTCGATCAATCCGGTCAATCCGCAGAATATCGCCGCCGGGGCGAATCTTAACTATTATTTTTATTCGATGGATGGCGGTTTGACCTGGACGCAGGACAGATTGACGTCGACTTACAATGTGTGGGGCGACCCGTGTGTAACGTTTGACGCCGACGGAAACCTGTTTTA
>CAYUDF010000070.1:0-8971 GCA_964443465.1 uncultured bacterium | reverse complement strand
CCGGAGGTGGGGCCTCGTCAAACTACCTTTGACCATTTAAGGTTAGCACGTATCGCCCCCGATATCAAGAACCCCATTTGACCATTTGGTCCGGTTTTTCTGCGGCAATCTGTTATTCGTCAACTACATACATTTGTAGGGAGGGGACTATCTGATCAGGAGGACTTTCTGGGTATCGGTAATTTCTGAAGCTTTGGCCTTGACGAAGTATATACCTGTCGGCACGCTGTTTCCGGTCTTGTCATTGCCGTTCCATTCCACGTTCACCACCCGTTCGAACACCGCCTCATCAAACAATATCCTGACCTCCCTGCCCGCGACGTCATACACAGCAACTTTCAGAGTGATCGGTTCCGGCGTCTGTTGCTGGGCAGAAACGGTCGAGACACCCCCGGACCGGTTATACATCGGGATACCTTCCGCTCCCGGGATGGTGATCGACATCAGTACTTTTTCGGCGCCTTTTGCCGGCTGAAAAGGATTGGGGGCGGGTGCCGACAGGATGCCACCCGGCCTGGGCAGGGGCGCGACGGTTTCGTATTGCTGCGAGTTCGAGGTAAATTCAGCCATCTCGCCGCGATAATATATTTCAAACGTTCCCTCGACGTAGTATCCATACCTTCCGCTGGCCGCAGCAGTCTTGTCCAGGTAGTAGTAAGGTGTCAATCCGTTGTGTGGAAGACCTACCGGTTGCAGATCATCGGGATACGCAATAATCGTGTCGGTAAAATCGGCGCCGTAATCAATACGGTGGAGCTCCAGGTCTGCGTCAAACGTCTCGCCGCGGAGATACCACGCGAGGCCAATTCCGTCATCGCGGTGCTCAAACCGGAAGCTGAAGTAGTTCAGGCCGAGATAATACAACTGTTTGCCCTTTGGCTCGGATCGGGCGCCGAAATTGTTCCAAGCGGTGACTTCAATGAGTGAATAACCGGGAAGGAGAAACTGGATCTGTATCTCGTACTCCTCGTACAATTCGTCGGCAATACCATCGACCGGCTGAACCAGGATCGGGCCAATCCCGTTGAGATGATAATATACGCGCTCTATCTCGGTCGCGTAGTCCATCCGCTCGTGCTCTTGCTGCGAGTTTTTGTTGGGAACCGCCTGTGACCGGACAATCAACTTTACCGGCTGTTCCAGGCTGATCAACGTGTCGACATCGGACCCCCGGTACACAACCCGCGGCGGCGCATCAAAAACGTCGGTGACATTATCGTTGTCCATGTCGACGTTTCCCAGGTGTCCCATTGTGAATTCACAGGGCATCCCGGTATAACCCATCATCATCATGCCCAGCCACGCCGTACACGGCTCCACGAAATCGTTGTCGCAATCCAGGGATCCGTATACCGGGTCCGTTATGAGGATCTCGTTACCGTGACGGATATTGAGGTAACCCGTCCTGTCGTCACATTCACCCGGTGATGCGTTCAAATCTTCAGGCATTCCCCAGAAAATCACCGTCATGGCAAATTTGAACATTGCATCAAATGAGGCGACGCTTGGATACGCGAGGACCATAAACGGTCCCCCGAGAGCTGCGTAGATCTGTTTTTTTGCGGCAAACGCGTGATCGGGGTCGTGAGAACTGTCCACAACAAACGCCGTAAAAACCCAGTCGGTGTTGCGATAATCCAGGCGGGCGTCGTTGTTGAACCGGTTCACCCGTTCGAGGTATTCCGATTGTTCGCCCAGATATCCCATGCGGGCCATCGCGTCGTCCATCAGCGGCGGTATGTCGGTCACTTCGTTCAACCCGTGGTCGAGCGGTTCCCAACCAACAACGGCGTCAAAGGTGCGACTGGTGAAATTGGCTCCAACCGTGCGAAAGTGCCGCTCGTAGAACATCTTCACAATTTCTATCTCAGCTTTTACCTGGTTCTTTTCCGTGGTGGTCCAGCTGTGCGAGTCTTTCACCTCGACAAACACGATCTGCATATGGATGTTTCCGGCGAGAAATTCTGTATTCTGATCGGGCAGCGGATCGTCCTGTGTGGTTGCAGCATCCGGGGAGTCGAGGCGTTGTTGCGCGAGAAACGCGCTTCTTTTTATCGAGGCCCGGGAGACCTCCGCCAGGCCCATTGGATCCGTGGGGCCGGCCTGTTGCGGTTGCCCCCCCGGCCACTTCTCCAGTTCGCGGGTATCGATCGTGTCATAGGCTCTTCGCAGCCAATCGAGGTCGCCGGGTAAAGCGGGGGCGAGTGCTATGCCGCCGAGCGGTTGGACCCTGCTGATCATGTTCATCCCGTCCAGCACTTCGCCGGGGTCGACCCGCAGCGGCAGCTCACACACGATCGCGTCGGGAACGATCACACTGATTGTCCGTGCTCCGGCTTTTACCAGCCGTGCGTGAACGGTTTGCAAGTCTTCTTCATTTTTATCGTAGGATATGTAGAACACCCGCTGGGCCGGCTCATCTGATATCGGCCGGGCGCCCTTGATCTGCTTGACCGCTGTCCTTTGCGGATCCCGATTGTCGTCCCCGGCGATCCCGACACCCGTATGTACCGAAATGGCGACCAGCAAACACATAACAAAGCAACAAAAGTGGATCTTCATGGCCGTCTACTCTCTTCTGCGGCGAATCGAGCAAGACAAGGCTGGAGGTGGGGTCCTGGCAATGTTTTGTCTATTTAAGGGTAGCACCGACAACTGCTGTTTTCAACGGGAATACCCAACCTTCTAGTCCAGATATGTCATCGAGACCTGCTGATCGGTCAACACCATACATTTGTCGAAGATTGAAATCACCCAGGATATCGGGTATCCTTATGTATTGAGTGAGTTCTCCGGGAAATGCCACATGAGGACTGGCAACTATGAGTTCTGGTAGTGGACATAAGCGGATTTTCAATGTATTGATGCTGAGCCTGTTTTTGACGGCTCTTCTTCCGGGTTGTGGCGATGACTCCAGCCCGGTCGTGGACACCACCCTCGGACCACCCCCCGGTCCAACTGAAGACAAGACTCCCCCGACCGACATCACGGCGCTCCTCCTGAAAACACCAACGCCGCAGGCTGTTTACCTGGTGTGGACTTCGCCGGGCGACGACGGTGCCGTTGGCACTGCGACCCAGTACGACATCCGGTATTCAACCGAACCGCTGGATAATTCAAACTGGGATTCCGCCACCCAGTTCGACGGTGAGCCGGTTCCAAAACCGGCCGGCCAGCCGGAAAACGTGAAGATCGGCTCCCTTCTGTCCGTGACCACGTATCACTTCGGTGTGAAAACCGGCGACGAGGCCGACAACTGGTCCGGGCTGTCCAACATTGTGTCAGGAAAGACGTTACAGGAGACCCAACCCCCGGCACGGGTGTGGAATCTATCGGTCGTGAGGGCGGGCCCGGACGCGTTCAGGCTGTCGTGGACGGCGCCCGGTGACGACGGCGTCTACGGAACGGCATCTCGTTATGATATCCGCTACCATACCAGCCCGATCACCGCCGACAGCTGGCGCAACGCAACAAAGATCACGGCGCCGGCGCCGCAACCCGCCGGTACGAAAGAAGTGCTCGTCACCGACAATATTCCCGGCGACGAGGTGTACTGGTTCGCCATGAAGGTGGCGGACGAGGTCCCCAACTGGACCCGGCTTTCGAACATCCGGTTTGTCGTCGGCGCCCGCGTCGAGATGTACCTGCCTCAAACGGACCTGGTCGCCGGAGAGGAAATGAAGATCCACTACCTCGCTCCGGGCGGCACTGACGTCGCCATTCGTCTTTGTCGGTACGTGCCGAGTTCCGGTTGTGATCCGTACGGCCCGGAAAACCCCTGGTGCTATATGGATATCATGAACAACGTGGTGTTACCAGAAGGGCAGTATTTCAGAAAATGCGACTTCATGGTCAACGGCGAATACCTGGAAAGCGCCTATTATTATGTGACCATGTGCTGGGGCAGCGAATTACAGACGTTCCAGACCGTCTACTTCACAAACGAGTAGTAACCCCCTATATTTCAATATGATAAGGCGACGGCCCCCAATCGCGGCCTGAAATCCGTCCGGCCCCCTTGACAAACCTGCGATTATCTATATCATTAAATATGAACTGAACGTACTGAACGCAAAGAAAGGCGCCGTGTGGAATTAAACGACCGAACAAAGCAGTTTATCGAAAAAATGGGGCTGATGTTCGAGCGTATGGGCGCCACCCGTACGGCGGGCCGCATGATGGGTCTGTTACTGGTGGCCGACCGGCCCCTTTCGCTGACCGAAATGGCCGACCTCCTCCAGTTGAGCAAGGCTTCCCTGAGTACCAACGCCCGCATGGCGGAACAGATCAGCATGATTCAGCGGGTGAGTATCCCGGGCGACAGGCGGGATTACTATGAGATCCTCCCCGGTTCGTTTGAAAACATGCTGACCCTCAAAATACAGGCCATCGACGGTTTTGTCGGATTGACCGAAGAAGGTCTGGGCGCGATCGACGGAATCAACACCGCCGCGCACGCGCGGCTTGAAACGATGAAACAGTTTTACCAGTTTTTTAAAAACGAGTTGGAGAGCTCGCTGAACCGGTGGCGGGAAATCTCCGGAGGTACGGACAAGTGATCCGCGTGAAATCAGATTCACCGCTGTGGCTGGTGACGATGCTGGCGGTCGTATTGATCGGATGGTGCGACAAGGCGCACGGCCAGGACAACGGCGACGAGATCCGGACGGTCCTGGAAAAAATGGACGCCCTGTTTCGCAGCAGCTCCAGTTACTCCGAAGTAACGATGGAGATTGTCACCCCGCGCTGGCAGCGTACACTCGAAATGTCGATGTGGACGGAGGGCCTGGACAAAACCTTTGTTCGCATCCACTCACCACGTAAAGAGAAAGGCATGGGCACACTGCGTATCGGTAACGAGATGTGGAATTACCTGCCGAGGACCAACAAGGTCATGAAAATTCCCCCGTCGATGATGATGGGGTCGTGGATGGGTTCCGACTTCACCAACAACGACCTGGTCGACCAGATCACGTACCGGGATGACTACACTTATGACTGGTATACGGTGGCCGATCCCGAACCGGGCCTATTATACATCAAGCTGACGCCCAGAGATGGCGTGCCGGTCGTGTGGGGATATTTCATTCTGGCGTATCGCGAAGCCGATCTGATGCCCGCGTGGGAAATGTACTACGACGAAAAAAACAGGCTGATACGCACGATGACGTTTTCCGATATCCGCACTTTTGGCAGCCGCACACTGCCCGCCACAATGGAGATCGTACCGGCCAACAAGGAAGGTCACCACACTTTGGTCCGGTACGACAGCGCTGTTTTCGACGAGCCGCTGGAAGACGATATTTTTTCGCTCAGGAACCTTCGCTCGCCGAGGTGACAACCCGCAGCTGGTGTAAATCATGATACTGAAACTGGCATTCCGGAATATTTTTAGGCAGAAACGCCGCACCCTGCTGACATCGTTGACGATGTTCGGCGGATTTGCCCTGTGTTCATTTTCGATCGCGTGGATGGACGGCACGTACAACAACATCATCGACATGTTCACGCGTAACCAGCTGGGACATATCCAGATTCACCAAAACGAATACCTCGACCGCCCGGCGCTGTACCGGACCATCGACGACTACCAAAAAGTGGGGCTCGCACTTGCCGGCGTAGATCGTGTAGAGGCCTGGGCCCCGCGTGTGTACGCCGCCGGGCTGGTTTCCATCGGTTCAAAAACGGCCGGTGTCAGAGTCATCGGTATCGATCCAACACTGGAAACAACCGCCACGCGGTTCGATAAAAAAGTCAAAGAGGGAAAAACCCTTTCGCGGGAACCTTCCTACGAAACCCTGCTGGGCAAGGGGCTCGCCGTACGCCTCAATGCGAGTATCGGTGACGAAGTGGTAATCGTATCGCAGGCAGCCGACGGATCGATCGCCAACGACCTGTACACCATTGCCGGGTTCGTCGACAGCGGCGATGAGATGAGCGACCAGATGGCGATGTACCTCCACCTGTCGGACGTGCAGGAGTTGTTTGTCCTCGAAGGGCGCGTCCATGAAATCGCCATTATATCCAGCTCCATCCGCGGGCTGGCCCGGACATCGGGAGAAATCGCCCAAGCGATCAACCGGCCGGAGCTAACAGTCGAGCCGTGGCAGGTGTTCGCCAAATCGTTTTACGACGCGATGACGGCCGACCAGAAAGGGAACTGGATTTCGCTGGCGATCATCACCCTGCTGGTGGCCATCGGGGTGTTGAATACCGTCCTGATGACGGTACTGGAACGGACGAGGGAGTACGGGCTGATGCGGGCGATCGGGACGTCACCGTGGATGGTGTTCCGGCTGGTGCTCACGGAAGTGAGCCTGATGGCTGTTATGAGTGTTATTGCCGGTGCCGTGATCGCCACCGGGGTCAACTACTGGTTGTCGATTAACGGCGTTGCGATGCCGACATCGATCGACTTTGGCGGGATGACATTCAGCCACGCCTACACGGAGATTAACGTCCGCAGCTATGTGATCCCGCTGTTGTGCGTGATTTTGTCCGCGATTTTTATCTCGGTGATTCCCGCCCTGAAGGCGGCGCGTACGCAACCGGCGACGGCGATGCGATACCACTAGGAGTATGAAGTGAAAGGCACGTGGTTCTACATCAAGCTGGCCTGGCGCAACATGCTGCGCAACAAGAGACGAACGGTCATCGCCGGCACGGCGATCGGGCTGGGATTGTCGGCGTTGATTTTTACCGACGCGCTGATGATTGGCATGAACCGGCACCTCGTACAGTCGGGTACCGCCACGTTTCTGGGTGAAGGCCAGGTTCACAGGGAAGGATTCCGCTCCACGCTGGAAGTGGAACTCACCATCAACGATTCCGATGGCGTGTTGAACACACTCGAAGCCTCGCCGATTGTGGCATCGTATACACCCCGTGTGATGTCGTTTGCCATGATCAATTCGCCGGCAAATAGCGAAGGGGTCACCCTGTTCGGAATCGACCCCACCACCGAGCCTCTGTTGTCGCAAATCGACGAGGTGATGACGGACGGACAATACATCACCGGGGAAGAGCGTGAAATCGTGATCGGGAGCAAGCTGGCCGAACTGCTCGAGGTCGAACTGGGGGACCGCGTCGTGTTGACCGCCGCACAGGCATTTACCGGTGACCTGTCGCAGGAACTGTTCCGTGTGTCCGGTATCTACCATTTTAACGTCAAGGAGATGGACCGCTCGATGGGTTTTGTCTCGATCACTACGGCGCAACGGATGCTGGGGATCGAAAACAACGTCCATGAAATTGCCATCACATTTACCGACGGCGCTTACGCGCGGGACGAGAACCTGCCGCTGTGGGGAGAACTGTCCGCCGGCGGTAACGAGGCGATCGGCTGGCCGGTGCTCCTTCCACAACTGAGCGCGGCAATGGAACTCACCACATTCAGCCTGTTGATCGTGGCCATCATCCTGTTTGCCGTCGTATCGCTCGGTATCATCAACACGCTTTTCATGTCGCTTTACGAGCGTATGTTCGAGTTTGGCGTACTTCGCGCCATCGGCACGCGGCCAACGGCGATCTTTCGCCTTGTCATCAGCGAAGCCGGCGCGCTCAGCATTATCAGTATATTTATCGGCCTGATCCTGTCGGCTTTTTTCCTGGTCCTGGTTTCAAAAATCGGCATTGACTATACGGGGATGGATTACGCCGGTGTTACGTTCCGCGAAAAAATATATCCCGTTGCCGAACTCGTTCAGTTCATCAAGTACCCGCTGTGGGTTTTTGTTATCACAACGGTTGTCGGGTTGTATCCCGCGATATACGCGGCCCGGCTCACGCCGGCCCGCGCGATGCGCAAAAGTTTCTAGCAGATTATCAGGAGTTGATCATGGCACACAACGAGAGCACCCACGTCATCGTCACCGAAGCTGTGTATAAACGGTATTCAGATAACGGCGTGCCGGTGGAGGCCGTCCGTGGAGTAGACCTCACCATCGAACGCGGAGAATACACGGCGATTGCCGGGCCGTCTGGATCGGGAAAAACAACTTTTCTCAACCTGATATCGGGGCTGGACAAAGTATCATCGGGAAAAATCTGGCTGGACGGCAAGGCGATATCCGAAATGGATGGCGGCGAGTTGTCCGATTTCCGGCGCGATCACATCGGTTTTATATTCCAGGCGTATAACCTGATCCCCGTCCTGACCGTGGCCGAAAACGTGGAGTACATCATGCTGCTCCAGGGTGTCCCGCCGGTCGAACGGCGGGAACGAGTGGTCAGGATACTGGGAGAGCTGGGACTGGACGGTTACGAAAACCGGCGGCCGCTGCAACTGTCCGGCGGGCAGCAGCAGCGCGTCGCCATCGCCCGCGCGATTGTGTCACAGCCGACCATCGTACTGGCCGACGAGCCCACGGCCAACCTCGACTCCCAGACGGCCGTTGACCTGATCGAGATGATGAAGAAGCTCAACGAGACCCACGGGATCACGTTTGTGTTTTCAACGCACGACACGCGTGTCATGGACCGCGCCCGCCGGCTGGTGGTGCTGCGCGACGGACGGATCGACACCGATGAGGTTCGGTAGTGAGGGCTCTGCTTCTACTGGGTGTGCTTTTCTGTTCTGTGCTGCCGGGCCCCCGGGACGCGGCTGCCGTGGACTGGATCGAGTTCAGCGGGTACGTCAAATCTTTTACCGTTGTTTTCGACCCGCCCGCAATCAGTAACGACCCGGATCCCGCGGAAGTCACCTGGGCCAACAACAACCGGGTGCGGAGTAACCTGGCTTTGTATCTGGCCGACTGGATCGATTTCAACGTCTCTTACAACCTGTCGCTGCGGTTTCAGGACGAGGACCTGCTCGTTTCGAATCCGTTTTTTGTATTCCGCGAGTTCTCGATCTACCGCGTGAGCGATCTGGACCGCGTCCTGCTGCCGCACGACCCCGCCGACGATGAGCAGGTGCTGTTGCTCCAGAATCTCGACCGTCTGTTTTTTACGATCCGGGCCTCGTGGTGCG
>CAYUDF010000069.1:0-9004 GCA_964443465.1 uncultured bacterium | reverse complement strand
AACGCCGCGACAAGAGTCGCGGCGCTCGCAAGGGTATGATAGTGAAGGTCCCGGCTGCGCGTCCTGCGCAGCCGGGACCTGCCGATTTATACCCTCCCACAGCCATACCTAATTCCTTACCAACTAACCCTCATTGCGATTCCAGTTTTTTTGCCGAAATTACATGAAAGCCGACGGACTCACCGGTGTTCCCCACAACGGTTGACGTGCGCTCGTGCAGAAGGGACCGGAGATGTACAGCAACCGAAGAATCTGCATCGGGTCGTGGGGATTACGTTTTATTGCTATTGTATTTGTGGCTACTGTTGTCGGATTTCCCGCAAGTGACTGTTCCGCCCAACAAAACACACGTCTGGTTTTGTTCAACAATTATTCGTTGTTGATGTATTCCGTGCAGAAAAACGGCACGGGTGCGTTACCCGTACTCTCGACCCCGGCGGGTGTTATCGATTATTCCGGTCTTGCCGGCCCGGGTGACCAGTTCGTGGTAAAACCCGATACGAGTACCAATACGCAGCCGCCCGTTCCTCCGTTTGTGCTCGACGCGGGGCAGGAGGCAGCCGGTTGTCTTCGGGTATCGTGGCTGCAGTCCGGCGATCCCACCGTTGTCGGTTACATCGTGAGTTATGGCATGAGTTCCGTTGCCGGTGGTGGGGCCGTCTCTTACGATTACCAGGCCGATGCCGGCAATAACGGTGCGCTGGACGTCTGTCAGTTACAGGCGGGGACGTGGTATTGTGCCGTCCGGGCGAGAAACTACTACGGACAGCTCAGCGCGTACTCGTCGGAAACGGCGGTGGAGATTACAGCGACGGCCGTTCTGTTTACCGGTTTTTCGGCGCGACCCGGAGCACAGGGCGTCTATTTGACCTGGGACCTGTTTTCCGACGAGTCCCTGCGTGGATTTCGCGTTTACCGGACCCGGATCGACAACCAAAGCGGGCAGACGGGCGGTTTTAATCAATTGATATTCCGCGAACATACACTGGACGCCGAATCACGGCATGTCGAGGACGGTACGGTCGAGCCGGCTGTCGCATACCGCTATACGATCACAGCTGTCCGCGAGAACGGAAGCGAAACCGGTTTTGCCAGCGTTACGGTAGTTGTCCCGGTATCCCGGGTTGAGATGTTACAAAACGTGCCCAATCCGTTTAACCCGACGACAACGATCGGATACCTGTTGCCGTCGGAGGCGAGCGTGAAGCTGGAAGTGTTTGACGTCAGGGGGAGAAGGGTGGTCACACTCCGAGACGAGGTCACGCCGGCAGGCTCTCACAGGGTGTCGTGGAACGGGGAAGACCGGTACGGAAATCCGGTCTCTTCCGGTTTCTACTACTACCGGTTGACCGCCGGCAAAAAGACCCTGCAGCGTAAGATGTTGTTGTTGAAATGATTAGTGTGTTTCATTGACCGGTTCGATTGCGGGTGAAATAACTGATATATACCCAATTAAGCCTCATTGCGAATGAGTCGTTGTTGGACGATATTGATGTCTGATTGCAGTCACTGCTACTGGATAGACGGCGGGATAAGTAACCGGCACCCATGACGCAGCCGCGTCCATTCCGCATCATCTGCTTTTGCATCTTCCCGCCGTCTGTTTCTTTTTAGGGCCGAAAGGCCCTTTTTCTTTACTATCCCGACCCTTGATTTCTCCGACCGAAACAAACCACTGCCTTGCGGCGTACCCGATATATCAGTTGACCAGAATTCCTTTCTTTCAAGAAGGCAGGATATTTATGAACGGCATGTCGTTGTGTCTCGTTTTGTGTCTGGTATTGGTACCCGTTGCGGCGATCGGACAAACGCCGGGCGGTGAAATCGTGGATTTTGATTCGCCCCGTTGGGAAAAAACCGACGCTGAAATTACCACCCACCTCGGCAGGAAAAGTCTCTCCGGTACTGCGTATCTTAAAGACACCGATTTCGAAAACGGTGTTATCGAGGTGGATATTGCCGTTGATGGATCATCCGCATATCCCGGTATCGTGTTTCGCCGCCAGTCGGAGAAAGACTACGAATGGTTCTACGTGAGGCCCCACCGCGCCGGACGGTATCCCGACGCGTTACAGTATACACCTGTTTTCAACGGAAACGCCGGTTGGCAGTTGTATCACGGAGCGGGATTCACCGCGGGGGGAGAAATACCGGTTGACCAGTGGGTTCGATTACGAATGGAGATTCACGGGACCCAGGCGCGTGTTTTCGTGGGAAGCAGCGAAAAGCCGGCTCTCGTCATAACCCGGCTCAAACACGGCGAAAGCCACGGGACGATCGGTATCACCGGTCCCGGAGGCAATCGTTGTGTGTTTTCGAATTTCAGATACGAGTCGCGTGATGATCTCGAATTTGATTCGCCGCGAGTCTCAAGTCCTGTGAAGGGATCAATCGGTACATGGGAGATTTCGCGCTCGTTCAAGACCAACCGTGTCAATCCGAGACAGTATCCGCGTTTCTTCACAGTTTTTCTCGCGGACTGGAAAACGGTGGAAAGTGAGCCGTCGGGCCTGGTTGATGTCAGCCGTTACATCGAACGCAAAGGCCAGGGACCCGATTGTGTGCTGGCCAGGAAAATTGTCCAATGTGAAACCAGGCGCGACATTCGTTTGACATTCGGATACAGCGACGAAGTGACCGTCTTCCTCAATGGAACCCGTGTGTTTGCGGGCAACAGCGCCTATCGCAGCCGTGACCGGTCGTTTCTGGGTGTCGTGGGCCCGCACGATCACGTCTACCTGACCCTTGAAAAAGGCCGCAACGAGATCATGTTTATCGTAAGTGAGCGCTTCGGGGGATGGGGATTCATGGCGCGTGTGGACGACGACCTGGCTGAACCCAGGAGGTCGGAAGGCCGATTGGCTGAGGTCTGGATGACGGAGGACCGGTTTAAAGTCCCGGAATCCGTGCTGTTCGACGGGAAACGAGACATCCTATACGTGTCGAATTTCAACAAGCTAAGGGGCGGCGATGTCGATGCCGGATTCATTTCCCGGGTGTCACGCGACGGAAATATTGAACAACTGGAGTGGATCACCGGCCTGGATGGTCCGTGTGGAATGGGAATCCGGAAAGACCGTTTGTACGTTGTTGAAAGCAGCGGCACGCTGGTCGAGATAGACATTAAAAAGGGGCTGGTTTCAAATGAGTACCCGCTCGAGGGCACGACGTTTCTCAACGACCTGGTGATCGACAAGTCGGGAGATATTTTCATTTCGGATACCTCGAGGGAGAAAAACGGGAATGACATCTATCGCTTCAGGAAAGGCAAGTTTGAGACGTGGAAAACGGGGTATGAAATTCACCGGGCGAACGGCCTGTTTTACCACAACGGCAATATCATCGTCGGCAATTCGGGTGATGGATTCCTGAAGTCCGTCTCCGTGGACAGCGAAAGGGTGGACAGGATAACCTGCCTGGGAGCCGGTGTAATCGACGGTATCCGGGTTGATGAACAGGGTAACTACATCGTCTCTCACTGGGAGGGTCGAATCTATCTCGTTTCTCCCGGCGGGTCAGTGACTGAAATCATCGATACGGGGAAAGATGGGCTTAACACCGCCGATTTCGAGTATATCGCGGAAGAGAGATTGCTCGTTGTGCCGACATTTCTGGGGAACAAGGTAGTGGCGTATCGGCTTGAGGTGGAACCGCGAGGCTAAAGAACCAGTTTGGCGCCGCGTGAAGCCGAAACTTTTTGTCTCAGCATATTGTCCGCGCCTGTTACGGCCAACGGAATCATCAGCTGAAATACGGATCCCTTCCCGGGTTCGCTTTCGACCGTAATACTGCCGCCGTGTTCTTCGATGATCTCGCGCGTTTCGGACAGTCCCGGTCCGGAGCCGTTTCCATTGCCCTTTGTCGTAAAAAACGGATCAAACACGTGGTCAGATACGGCAGAATTCATACCGCATCCGGTGTCGGTGACGGTGATACGCACACAATTATCCGGGGTTTTTTCCAAGGTTGTTTTTTCAAATGATTCCACGTCGACGTGCAGTACTCCGCCGCTGGCACGCATGGCGTCGAAGGCATTGGTGTACAGGTTGAGAAAAACCATGTATATCCGGGCTGTGTCGGCGACAACGAACATCTGTTCGGGGGATTTTGCGAACCGGACTTCGACACCGTCGGGCACCGCGGGAAGCAACAGATTAAGAACGTCGCCGACGGCCTTTCCGATATCCAGTACCTGGCGCCGGCTCCTGCCGTTACCGTTTCCCTGGACGGCGTCACGAACCAGATCCTTGGCCATATTCGTCACGCGGACGACCTGTTCGATTTCCTTGCGCGCCGTTCCGCGCTGTGGAATTTTTTCGAGCGCCAGTTCCGCGTATCCCAGTATGGGGGTCAACAGGTTTTCGACGTCGTGTGCGAGACCGCGGGCCATCAATCCGCTTGTCGCCAGGCTCTGGAATTGACGCACCTGGGAGCGGAGTTTTGTAATGGTGCTTTCAGCACGCGCTTTTTCCATTTTCTGATGCCATTCCCGGACAGCTTTTGCGGCTACGCGGGGAAGGTCATTGAGACTCCTTCCGTCCCTCACGTAACAGGCCGCGGCGCCGGCTTCCAGGAAAGGCGCACCCTTCTCTTCTTCGGCGTGCCGGATGAGGACTACAACGGGCAATCCTTCGCCGTTTGCCTGGGGCGCGAGCAGGTCATTTGCCGTTCCGTCAGGCAGTTGGAGACCTGTGATCACAACGTCGAGGGGACCTGCCGCGATTCTGGCGCGTGCTTCCACCAAAGTGTGAGCGCGGGTCAAAACGGCGAGATTGTTTGATTTCTGGAAAGCGCGCGCGGTTCTTGCGGAAAACGAATCGTCTGGATCCACCAATAAAATTCGAATGTTCTTCCAGTGCATACCGATACTTCCCGGTTGAGTGACATTCGTTCCAGACTGAAATATCCGACATCTATGTCGATGCTACAACGGGGGAAAAATAGGTAAAGAATGGGTATGTCGTAACGGGCTAGCGAAGGCGAAGGTAAGCCGCGAGGTTAACATCCTGGTTATTCAACTGCAGTTTACGTCGGATAACCTGCCGGTGCTTGTGGACGGTCTGAACGGATACGCTTAGAAAAGCGGCTATTTCCTTGGACGAATAGCCCTTTTTTATGAGGTCGCAGATGTCGAGTTCCCTGGGGGTGAGTTTGGTGAGGTTGTCTTTGTAGCGGTCGGTATCCGTGCCCACGATGCCGCTAACGCCGTTTTCCAGGAGGGCTATATCCTTTTTGCGAAGGGTTCCGTCGTTTTTCTTCAGACGCGCGATCACGGGGTTCAGCAGTTTCTCCACGCGCAGGTTCAGTTCCTTACGAATCTCGGTTTTTTCCTGCTCGATGTGATCGAGGATTTGTTTAAGCGCGATATTCTTTTCGGTCAGTTCGTGGCGTTCGCGCTCGAGTTCCACGCTGGTATGGTGCAATTCATCTTCGTACTGTTTTCGTTCGGTGATGTCCCGCGCAATCATTACCACGCAGCGCTTTTTGTCCAGTTCGAACCACTCAGCCGATACCAGGCAGTTCAGGATATCTCCGTCCCTGGTAATAAAATCCGTTTCATAGTCCCGGACGGCGCCGTCACGTTTGAGTCTTTTCACAACAAGCGCCCGTGCGGCCGGGTTTCTCCACACCCCGACGTCCAGGGACGACTTTCCGATCACATCCTCGTGATTGTGCCCCGTCATGTGCTCGAATCCTTCGTTTACTTCGATGAACCGGCCCGTGGTCATCTCGCTGATCGTGATCGAATCGGGGCTGCAACGGAACGCTTTGCGGTACCGTTCCTCTGAGCGCCTGAGCGCTTCCTCCGCCCTGCGCTGGGCGGTGACGTCGTGAAAACTGAACGCAAGGCCGTTGGAGATTTTGTGTACGACGGTCTGACAGATCCTGTACGTTCCGTCCCAGTGCCGGGTCTTGATGTCGAACGGTTCGCTGCTCGATCCGTCGATACCGACCGACTTCATAATCTGCCGGATTTTTTTGAGGTCTTCGCGGTGGGTGATGTTATAGGCTTTTTTACCGAAAAGTTCGACGGGGTCGTACCCGAGGACTCGTTTTACCGATGGGGTAACGTATTGAATGGTGCCGTCCGGAGCGGTCACCATGATAACGCCGAAGACGTTTTTCACGAGGGTCTGGAACATCGTACCCAGCTTGTCGTCCTGGGTCAGCGTCGTGGGACCCACTTTGTTTTTGCCGGGCAATGTCGACGCGGATGCGCCGGATTTGTTTTTCCGTGGTGGCATACTTTCTCGCTCTGGTTATCCCTTCGTGAACAGTTTACACGTCTCCGGACGGGAAAACAACGGACTTCACACCAGCCCCGCCCCGGAATAATCTGCTGGCACTCACAAGCGCCTATGCTTTATGCTGCTACAGTACCGGAGCTTACCAGATAATTTCGCTCTAAAACAGCGACGAATTCGATATTGAATATATGGAACCAAGTGCTCCAGAAGTACTAAAAGCAAGAGTCGACACCATTCCTTAACACTAACGATTTATCCCGATATACATACTATGAACACCAGTATAGACCAGCCAGATAACTTAGCGGTGCCCGGCGAAACCTTTCCGGCCGCGACCGTAAAAAAATTGTATTGGGGCGGCGCGGGTATCGCATTTTTCCTCAGCCTGATCCTGTATATCAAAACGATGGCGGCGAGCGCGAGTTTCTGGGACGCCGGCGAATTTATCGCGGCGGCCTATACGCTGGCGGTACCGCATTCGCCGGGTACTCCCCTGTACGTCCTGGTAGCGAGAGTTTTCACGGAACTGCCGTTGCCGTTTTTTTCGATCGCCGAACGGGTAAACCTGCTTTCGGCGTTCTGCGGCGCCGTAGGCGTGCTGTTTGTGTATGTGCTGGTTGTGCGGTTTATGGATATTCTGCTCGGCAAAACTTCGTCAGTGACGGATGCGGTAATCAAGGTGGCGGGTGGTCTGGTAGGAGCGCTGTTTATCGCCTTCAGCGATACCTACTGGAATAATGCCATCGAGGCGGAAGTGTACGCCATGAGTACGGCGTTGATGGGTTTTATGACGTGGTTGGCGCTGAAATGGTCTGAACGTCCGCTCGAGTCAAGGTCCACTTCGCTGATTTACCTGCTGTTTTACCTGCTGGCGCTGAGTGTCGGATTTCATCTGGGAACGATTCTGGCGTTTTCGGGCGTGTTTTTCTTCATCTGGATGACCCGGGAGAAGGGTTTTTCAAACCTGGAGTTTTTTATCGCGTGCCTGGGTGTGGCCATTCTTGTGGCCGATGCAACCCTCTACCGGGACGGCCGGATAACGGTTTTTCTGCTGATTGTGTATCTCGTCACTCTGGTGTGGATGTATGGATCAAACAGAAAATTCGCCGTAATTACAACCGGACTGTTTTTCCTGGGGATAAGTATCCACCTCTACCTGATGCTCCGGTCCGTGCACAATCCCGCGATTGACATGGGGAATCCCGAAACGTGGCGGGAACTGTATGCGGTATTGCGCAGGGAACAGTATCCACCGATGAATATCGCGAGCCGCAAGGCCGGTTTTATTTTCCAGCTGACCCATTTCAACGGCTATTTTCAAACCCAGTTTCAGATGGCGGCCGCATACGTCGGCAAACTGAATATCGGATCACTGATACCGATCGCGCTTGGTATCTGGGGTATGGTCGACCAGTACACAAAAAACCGCAGGGCGTTTGTGCTGCTGTTTGTGACACTGGTGGTCGTGAGTTTCGGATTAATTATGTTTTTGAACTTCTCCGATGCGGAGGTTCGTGAGCGCGATTATTTCTATTCACCGGCGTTTTACTACTTCGCTATCTACATCGGGATCGGCGCCGCGGGACTTCTCAACGAGATCCGGCTGTTGTTTACCCGACGAAACCTCCAGCCAAAGTCGATTTTGTACGTCTTTGCTCTTGTTCTTGTCGTGCTGCCGTTTTTTGCCCTGAAAAATCACTATTTTACGCACGATCGTTCGAGCAATTATACGTGTCCGGTATACGCACGCAACATGCTGGTCGGCCTGGAGCAGAACGCGATTATTTTTACCAATGGAGACAACGATACCTACCCCTTGTGGTACATACAGGACGTCGAAAAATATCGTACCGATGTACGTGTGGTAAACCTGAGCCTTCTCAACACGCCGTGGTATATCAAACAATGCCGCGACAACGAGCCCAAAGTCCCGATTACGTGGGCCGACCAACGCATAGAAGGCCTGACGCCGGTGCCGTCGGGAAAACGCTGGCTGTTGGTTAAAGATCTGGCTGTATCGCACATTCTCAAAGCGAACGACTGGAAAAAACCGGTCTATTTCGCGGTGACCGTTCCGCGCGAAACCTACGAACCCTACCTTGAAATTATGGAACTCCAGGGCCTGGTGTACCAGTTCGTCCGCCGCAAAGGCGAAAACATGGTGAACAACGAACTGATGGCCAAGAACATACTCGAGAATTATAAATATACAAGTATCCTCGACGAAAACTGGAAACGGGATGACTCGGTTTATCTTCCGTCACACACACGGTCCCTTATACAGCACTACGCGTGGAGTTTTATGCGGCTTGCTTTTATCCAGCACCGTGACAGTTTGTTTCAGGATGCGGTGCTCAGTATGGAAACGGCGCATGAGATTTCTCCCCAACTGCCGGAACCCGTCCAGTTGCTGGGGTGGTATTACCTCGACGCCGGTGATACGACCCAGGCGGTAGAGTTCTACAGAAACAAGATTCTGGAACGACCCAGCGATCCGAACCTGCGGTTCCGTCTCGCTGGAGTGTACGAACGAATTGGCGAATACCTCAAGGCGCTCGAACAACTGGAGTACATCTTGAGACTGGATTCGAACCACAGGGAATCCATGATGGCCGCCGCCGGTTTGTCGATGCGTTTAAACCAGACGGTGCGGGCTCGACAGATTCTGGCGGAATGGATACGCAGGCATCCGGACGACACGGCGGCCAGGCAAACCCTGTCGGCACTCGAAAATCAACCGTAATAGAGGACATATT
>CAYUDF010000068.1:0-9012 GCA_964443465.1 uncultured bacterium | reverse complement strand
GCGATTCGGCGCTGGAAGAGGCGACATTTCTCACCAAGTTTGGTTCGAAAGTTTACGTCATCCACAGGCGCGATGAGTTTCGCGCGTCCAAGGCGATGCAGGACCGCGCGTTCAAGAACGAGAAACTGGAACCCGTCTGGGACTCGGTTGTGAAAGAGGTGCTGGGCGCGCCCGAGACCGGCTTGACCGGTGTGTCACTCGAGAACACTAAAACGGGTGAAACCAGTACACTCGAATGCCAGGGATTGTTTCTCGCAATCGGCCACGATCCCAACACGAAGATATTCAAGGGCAAACTGGACATGGATGAAAACAGCTACCTGGTGCTGGAGAGCGGCAGTTCCAGGACAAACGTGCCCGGCGTGTTTGCCGCCGGTGATGTCGCCGATCACAAGTACCGTCAGGCGATCACAGCCGCTGGAATGGGATGCATGGCCGCGCTGGACGCCGAACATTTTCTGTCGGAGTAGAATAGACCGAACGGAAAGAGATGTCCCCGGAGGACACGATGACTACAGAATTGACTGATGATAAACAAGCCGCTGACGGACTGATTCCGGTCATACGGGACCTACTGGTGCAGCTGGGAGAAGACCCGCAGCGCGAGGGCCTGCTCAGCACTCCCAAACGGGTGGCCGAGATGTGGCGGTTTTTTACGCAGGGTTACGACCAGGACGTCGCAAAACTGATGGCGAGTCCGATCGTCGACGACCGCCACGAGGGTATGGTGCTTGTCAGAGATATCGATTTTTACAGTCTGTGCGAACACCACCTCGTCCCGTTTCTGGGGAACTGCCATATCGCGTACATCCCCGACAAAAAACTGGTAGGACTGAGCAAGATCGCGCGGGTAGTTGACGTATTTTCCCGGCGGCTGCAGGTCCAGGAACGGTTGACGAACCAGATCGCGGACGCCCTGGAGCGACACCTCGAACCCCGGGGGGTGGCGGTGCTGGTCGAAGCCAGGCACCTGTGTATGACCATGCGGGGCGTCGAAAAACATAACGCCATTGTCTCGACCAGCGCGTTGCGTGGAGAGTTCGAGAAGGATCCGGCGATCCGGTCGGAGTTCTTTGCCCAGCTGGGCGGTCCGAAAGTCGGTTGACCGACCCCAACGCCTCAACAATCGGATTTACACAGTGCACGACGTGTATTTGGACTACAACGCCACCACGCCGGTATGCGCCGAGGCGGCCCGGGAATACGAACGCGTAGCGAAGGAAGGCTTCGGCAATCCGAGCAGCATTCACTACGCCGGGCGAAACGCAAAGGCAACGCTGGATCAGGCCCGCGAAAGAATCGCGGCCACACTGGGCACCCGCCCGGGTGAACTGTATTTCACCGGCGGCGGTACCGAAGGCAACAATCTCGCCATCGGCGGCGTCACAAAGTTAAAAGCAAAAGGACACGTGATCGTATCCGGGATTGAGCACCCCGCCGTGCTGAACACCTGCCGCGGCCTGGACGGCGAAACATTTGAAGTGACGTGTCTGCCGGTCGATTCTTCCGGTCGCGTGTCCCCGCAGGCCGTAGCGGACGCGATTCGCGACGATACGATTCTGATCACCGTGATGTGGGTCAACAACGAAACCGGAGTCATTCAGCCGGTCGAAACCATCGGAGAAATCGCCCGGGAACGCGGCGTACCGTTTCACACGGACGCCGTCCAGGCCTTTGGCCGTATACCGATGGACCTGGCCTCATTGCCGGTGGATCTGCTTACGATTTCCGGCCACAAGTTCTGCGCGCCCAAGGGCGCGGGATTGTTGTACTGTCGCCGGGGTCTCAAACTGGCCCCGACCGTTTTTGGCGGAGGACAGGAGAGAGGGCTTCGCAGCGGCACGGAAAACGTGCCGGCAATCGCGGCGATGGCGGAGGCCGCAGAACTGGTTTCGGTGGAAGCGGGTGACCAGCTCCCCAGGCAGGCAAAACTACGGGACAGTCTTGAAGCGGAAATTCTGGCGAAGATCGACGGTACGACTGTCAACGGTGCGAGTGCTCCTCGCGTGGCAAACACACTGAATATTGGTTTTCCCGGCGTGAACGGCGAAGCCATTGTAATCGCGCTGGACGAACAGCGGATCGCTGTTTCCAGCGCGTCCGCCTGCGCGGCCAGTAACAACGAACCGTCGCACGTTCTGCTGTCGATGGGATTGTCCCGCGCGCAAGCGGATTCTTCGATCCGTTTCAGCCTCGGGCGTTTCTCCCGGTCTCGAGATATCGATCGGTGTCTGGATGTTCTGCCCGGCGTAATCGGGCGGTTGCGGAATCTGGGATCGAACTGACAATTTTCACTGGCTCAGAAAGGAACAAAGATGTCGATTAAACCGGACAAGTGGATCATTCGAATGTCCAAAGAGCACAAGATGATCGACCCGTTTGTAGAGAGACAGGTCAAGGACAACAAGGTTTCCTACGGGGTGTCGTCGTACGGTTACGACATCCGGATATCAAACGAGTTCAAGATTTTTACAAACATCAATTCGACGGTGGTAGATCCGAAACGGTTCGACGAACAGGCGTTTCAGGACTTCAAGGGAGATGAGTGTATCATCCCGCCCAACTCGTTCGCGCTGGGCCGCAGCGTGGAATACTTCCGGATTCCGCGAAACGTGATAACGATCTGCGTCGGCAAATCGACATACGCGCGCTGCGGAATCATCACCAACGTCACTCCCTTTGAACCGGAATGGGAGGGATATGTCACGATGGAGATCTCCAATACGACACCCCTGCCAGCAAAAATCTACGCCAACGAGGGAATCGCCCAGGTGCTGTTTTTTGAGAGCGACGAGGACTGTCTGGTCTCATATAGCGATAAAAAGGGTAAATATCAGGCCCAGAAGGGGATTACACTGCCAAAAGTGCCCTGATTTGGCCCGAAAATGGTGATTTCGGGGGTTTCGGGCGATTTTTCCTTTGACACATCGGTGGGATTCGGGTAATTCAAGGGAGTATTTAAAAGCAGTAGGCAACTGGCAGTTATTCCTAAAAACGGGAGGCTTTAAATGGCTAAGGCAAAAAAACCGGTCGAACTGATTATTTCGAAAGCGCGCACCAAAGGCGCCGCGAAGAGTTGCAACGTTTCGAGTGAGTTTTACGGTGCCCTGGACAAAGTTGTCCGTGGCATGATCAAGGAAGCGGAGACCCGGGCAAAAGCGAACAAACGCAAAACGCTCAAGGCCTGCGACCTGTAGATTCGATCGTAGAAAGATTTTGTACGAAGAAGGACCCTCACGGGTCCTTCTTCGTTTTTCCCCCTCTCTCTCCTAAAAACGTCGATCTCCCGGGGGTCCTCGGTAACGGGCGTCACCGACGGGCTAATATTCAAGGGCCGCAGGCCGTTGAGCGTAAATAATAATAAAAAGAGAGGAGGGTTGCGTTGGGGGGTAAGTCGTGATAAATTAACTCAATTAACCAGTTTTCACGGAGGCTTCCCCATATGTCGGAAAAGATCATCGGTACGGGCATAACATTCGACGATGTCCTGCTGGTGCCGGCCAGGTCGTCGGTACAACCTCACGAGGCCAGTGTAGTGACCAAGCTGACCCGGGAGATCGAACTCAAGATCCCCATCGTGTCAGCGGCCATGGACACAGTAACCGAGGCCGATTTTGCCATCGCGCTCGCTCGTGAGGGTGGCATCGGATTTATACACAAAAACATGAGTCCCGAGGCCCAGGCCGGACAGGTCGATATGGTGAAACGCAGCGAGAGCGGCGTTATCGCCAACCCCATTACACTCGGACCCGACAACCTCGTCAAGGATGCCAGGGTCGTGATGAAGAAGTATCACATATCCGGTGTTCCGATTACCGAGAAGGGAATTCTCGTCGGAATACTGACCAACCGCGATCTGCGGTTTATCGAGCAGGATTCGATTCCCATTCGCGACGTCATGACATCCGAAGGGCTGGTTGTCGCTCCGGAGGGAACCACCGCCGAGCAGGCCAAGAAACTACTGCATCAGCACCGGATCGAAAAACTCCCCGTTGTCGACGGCGAAAACAGATTGCTCGGATTGATCACATTCAAAGACATGAAAAAAGAGCTCGATTTTCCCGACGCCTGCAAGGATTCGGCGGGACGACTGCGTGTCGGCGCCGCGATCGGCGTGGGGAAGGACGCGCTCAAGCGAATGGACGCGCTTGCTGAAGCCGGTGTGGACGTGGTCGCCATCGACACCGCACACGGACATTCGGCCAACGTCATCGATACACTGGTCAAGATCAAGACCCATCACAAAAACGCACAGGTTGTTGCGGGCAATATTGCTACCGCGCAGGCGGCCCGGGACCTGATCAAGAATGGCGCAGACGCGATCAAGATCGGCATGGGGCCTGGAGCGATCTGCACAACCCGTGTGGTTGCCGGGGCCGGAGTGCCGCAAATTACGGCAATCATGGATTGCGCGCAGGTCGCATCGAAACTGGGTATCCCGATCATTGCCGACGGCGGGATCAAATACAGCGGTGATATCGTAAAAGCGGTGGCCGCCGGTGCGGACTGTGTTATGATCGGCAGCCTGTTCGCCGGTACCGACGAAACACCCGGAGAGATCGTCCTGTACGAAGGCCGGAGTTTCAAATCCTACCGCGGGATGGGATCGATCTCCGCGATGAAAGAAGGCAGCAAAGACCGGTACGCACAGGAAGGTGTCGACGAGGGCAAACTGGTGGCCGAAGGCATCGAGGGCCGCGTCGCCTACAAGGGCAAGTTGGCCGAATCCGTGTTTCAGTTGATCGGCGGGTTGAGGTCGGGAATGGGATACTGCGGGGTAAAAACCGTCGATGACCTGAAAAAGAAGGGCAAGTTTATCAAGATATCACCAGCGGGACTGAAGGAAAGCCACCCGCACGACGTGGTTATCACAAAAGAGGCGCCGAACTACCGGCTGAACTGATCAACGCAATGAGCTGGCACGGACAAATAAATCGTACGATCTGGGAAATCCAGGAGCAGATCAAAAGCAAACCGGAAAACACACGGTTCCGGCGGGAGCTGCTCCGCGCCCATTTTTTGCAGCACTTCGAATTCGACCGGGCCTTCCATGTGCCGAGGGACGACCGATCGTTTCTGTTTCTGCACGACGACAACGCCGCGCCGACCTGTCTGTTGTTGCACGGCGCCAAGGGGACACCCGCGGAGATGCGTGAACTGGGAAATTACCTGTACTCCAAAGGGTACTCGGTCTATTGCCCGCGGTTCTCCAGGACGGATACCAAGGGGCGAATGGTTTCCTGGGAGTCGTGGGTTACACAGGCGGAAATCGCGTTGGCCACCGTCAAGACTCACGACGAAAACACGTTTATCGTCGGGCTCAGCCTGGGCGGAACCATCGGAATGATGCTAGCCAATCTGCACGGCGCCAAAGGGCTGGTGCTTCTCGCCCCTGCTCTGTATCCGCGAAAAAGCATCAAGGCATATTTTTACAGTTTTGTTCGTATCGCGACGCCGACGCTGTTTTACCGGGTGGCCGGCTGGAACGGCGAAGTGCTGAAAGCGATGGATCACGCGAAACACTCCATTAAAAAAATCGAATCACCCGTCCTTGCGCTACAGGCCACCGATGACAAAAGGTTGTCGCGACGCGGGCTGAAGTTCATCCGCCGCCACGTCACCAGCGAAAAAAGCCAGGTGAAGATCCTCCCGTTTGGTTCCCACGTACTTACACGCGGCGAAGCCAAAGGCGAAGTATTCAATCGCATCCACGATTTTCTCGAAGGTATTTAGGGCCGAATACGGGGCTATTCCTCGATCTGGAACCGGAACGATTCGTCGAGGCTCTGGATTTGTTTTGCGAGGGTTTTCAGCTTTGCCTTGAGGTCGAGATCCTTCGTCTTCATGTACTCGGAGTACATGTCAAGAAACTGGTCCTGCAGTTTTTTTAATTCCTTGTCGGATTCAAATTTGTCGATCGACCGCTCGAGGTGATAGATGTCTCCCTGTCCGAGACGGTCGAGGATGTTGAAATATTCGCCGCGCATGTGGCTGAGAATCTGGACGTACTGGTCGAAACCTTTCGACAGTTTTTCAAGTACGTCGCTGACGGCGGTGGGTTTTTTGAACATCGTCTGGCTGTATGAATACGCAAACTGGTAGTAGGCTTTGCCGCGGCCCATGTACGCCTCTTCGTTGTCCTTGAACATCGCGTCTTTTGATCCCGGTGCGGTTCTGTCCGCGTTTTTGAAAATGCCGATCGAGATCAGCAGGAAATCGGCGTTTGTCTTGTAGATAGTGTATTTCAGCCGGACGTCGTTTGAATCCTGGATCTTGTCGAACAAGCTGGCGTCGTAACGGGACAGATATTTTCTGGCGCGTTCGTGGTATTCGGGATTCATGAACGAGGTCAACAAACTGGCCAGGTACATGTTGACGTCTTCGTCATAAAAATCGTGGTTGGAGGGATTACCGGTCTCCAGCCTGCTGTACATCAGGCAGTTCATCATAAAAAAGAAATCGGGTTCGATTTCGCGTTTGCTCAAAGGACCGATGTTGAGGTGGGAACCAGACTTCATGTATCTTCCCTCGGTTGTAGTTCTGCCCGCCCCGCGAGGAGTAAGCAACGTCCGCCGGCGACGGGCTGCAAGCTTTGTGCCACGGCTTCTCAGTTCGGGATTTCCGGAAATATGGATGTAAGTTGTTGCCTGGACTGATATTTCGGTGCTTATCAGATGTTTCGTGAACATCCGGGACAAAACTGTGCGTTTACGGTTCCAAAAACGACGAATTTGGGTTATACTAACTCAGTCCCATTGGAGCGATGATCGGTAACTTATTACATAAGAACGGGTTAAAAATTCCTGCAAAGAATCCCCGCTTCGGTGCTTCATCTCCAAATTTTTCGCAGGGTTGTCACGTGTCGTCACGACAGGGGGTATGGCGTGAAGATCGGATTTCTGCAATTGCGACCCCAGTTTGGTCGGGTCAAAGACAACGTTAAATCGGCGAAGTCGATATTGGGTGGCCTTGAGGACGCAACGGTTGTATTGCCGGAGTTGTTCAATACGGGTTATCTGTTCCGTAACATGGAAGAGGTCAGGGAGTTATCGGAATCCGTCGCTAACGGATTCACGGTCTCCGAGATGAAGAAGGTCGCCAAGAAGCAGAAACTGAACCTGGTCTTCGGGATGGCCGAAAAGAAGGCCCGGAAATACTACAACACCTCGGTATTTATCAATCCCAGCGGCAATGTGGAAACGTATCAGAAAGTCCACCTGTTCGACCGCGAAAAACTGTTCTTCCAGCCTGGCACCCGGTCTTTCAAAGCGTATCCGGTCGAGGGTGCAAAAATCGGCATGATGGTGTGCTTCGACTGGATATATCCAGAGGTCACACGGATACTCGCTCTCCAGGGCGCCCAGGTGATCTGTCACCCGTCAAATCTCGTTTTGCCCTGGGGGCACGATGCCATGCGAACCCGGTCGATCGAGAACCGGGTGTTTACTATTACGGCCAACAGGATCGGTACCGAAAAACGCGGCACGATCGCTCTGACATTCACCGGTAAGAGCCAGATCGTGGGTCCGACCGGCGAAATCCTCAGCAGCGCAGGCGAACGCAGCGAGACGATGAAAATTGTCGACGTGGATATCGAAGAGGCCACCAACAAAATGGCCACTCCGAACAACGATCTGTTCGCCGATCGAAAGCCGGTTTTGTACAAATCGATACTGCGCAAGACATCCGGCGGATGAACAGGGACGTTTGATCCCTAAAAAGCAACGCTCGCCCCTTCTGCTCCGTGCAAACTGCACTATCTACGGGTATTCGTCCGCCCAACACACCCATAACAACTCCATTGATATACATAGAGTTACGCTGCTTCCTTCCTCTCGTTAACGCCTGAAACGCTGGCATATTACTTGCGAAAATGGGCGTGAGCTTATTGCGCTTACTGCAGGCAAACAGTCAGAAATAATTGTAGAAAAACAAGATGCGCCGCCCGCGCCTCTGTGGTTCAACGAAGGAGATTCGTCGTGGATAGGAATAAGCGACCCGCACTGACATCCCCGTGGAAGATCGGGTTCCTCGTATCGTTGTTGCTGGTGACCGTGAGTATCGGTGTTGGATATGCGATTACACGCACATTTGGCATCTCATGGAACTGGTTGCAACTAAACGAGGGCTCCTGGGCATTTGACCAGGCGGCGTTCATCCGGGAAATGACACCGTTGGTGGGCCTCGTGGCCGTGATGTCGCTGATCGCGTATTTTGCGACCACCGGCGCGGTGCGCAAGTACAGATCCTATCTCGACTCCGGTCTTGATTACATTAACCTGGTGAGTTCGCTGAAGAAAATCGAAGACCTGGAAGAAAGTCGGCTTAAGTCGCTATCTGACTATCCAGAGCTCAAACAGTTTCTCCTCAAGATTAAAACCCGCATCACAGAGCGCGAAAAATCGCTGGACGAAAAAGAAGCTTCGTTGATCACGCGCGATGGCCAGGCGACGGCGGCAGACCGCTTCAAAGCCGACGCCGACGTACTGCTCGGTGCCGTCAAAAAGGCCGGTGGAGATGGATTCGGTGAAGACATTATCCTGGCGTCGGCCGAAATGCAGGAACTAGAACAGGCGATTCGGCAGCACGTCTCGGGCGGCGTTGCACCGTCGATGGCGAGTGTCGATGGCGATCAACTGTCAGCACTCAGGGACGAACTGATTGCCTCCACGGACGAATTGAAAGCCACTATATATGATATCTCGGCTGAAATGGTCGCCAGCCAGAATGGCGCACGTGAAATAGAGTTGTACCTCGGCCAGGTGAAGGCGGCAAGCGACAATCCGGCTAAAAACGGGGAATCCGCGGGGGTAGCCGATACGGTGGCGCTTGTGGACCGGCTGGACCAGGTTACGGCGGCACTGGGTGGACTGGGAGAAGAGACAAAGGGAATGGCGATCAATACCGCGCTGCAGGCGGGCGCCGGTGAGAGCGGCGTATCGGAACTGGTGAAACTAGCCGACGACGTGCGCGAAATTGCCGCTCGATTCGGCGGTATCGCGGCGCAGTACC
>CAYUDF010000067.1:0-9062 GCA_964443465.1 uncultured bacterium | reverse complement strand
GCCAGTGAATTCGGCAGTATGTGCCTGAAAATAATTTTTGTGTCGCTGGCTCCCAGCGCCCTCGCCGCTTCCGTGAATTCCTGTTCCTTGAAACGCATGAATTCGGCCCTTGTGTATCGGGCGATGGACGTCCAACGCGTGATCCCGATAACAATCATGATATTGTAAATCGAGGGCGGCAGGAAAACGATGACGGCCAGGATTAAAAACAGAAAGGGAAAACAGATGACGACTTCGATTACCCGGGACAGGATGATGTCCGCCAGTCCGCCGTAAAACCCGGCAAGCGCGCCAACGATCACTCCAATAAACATGGCGATACTGACGGCTACCAGTCCGATCTTGAGAGAGATGCCCGCGCCGTGGAGCATCCGCGCAAACACGTCCCTGCCCAGGTTGTCGGTGCCCATCCAGTGTTTACGTCCGGGGGGGAGCAGGGTTTCGTCGAGGGATGTGGCGATGGGTGAATACGGAACAACAGGCATCAACAGCGCAACCGACTTGTCATCTTTTATCTCGTCAAAATCAACGGAGAACAGTTCCGGGTAGCTGAGAACCCACCGGAAAGGAGCCATTTCGGCGACGGCGGGAAAGTACAAACGGTCATTCCAGTGCATGATGACCGGTTTGTTGTTGGCAATCACGGGTGTAAGATACGAAAGTACAAACAGGCCCCCGACGAGGACAAGCCCTGCCATAGAGAATTTGTCCCGCTTGAACCTCCGCCAGACAATGCGCCAGAATCCCCGGTTTCTGTCCCGCGTTCCGGAGCTTGACATGTGGCGGTTCTGCGTATCGATATCGGTTCGATTCTCCATTTGTTCCCGTCAGTGGTACATTACGCGGGGATCCGCCCACGCATACAACAGGTCCGCGATCAGCGTGCTCAACAGCACCATCACGGACGTAATAAAACTCAAACCCATCACGGTGGGGTAATCTCGCGACAGCACCGATTCGTAAAACAGTGCGCCGATTCCCGGCCAGCTGAAAATTGCTTCGAGGATGATACTGCCGCTGATCAGCGTCGGAAGGAGCAATCCGAGCAGTGTCAGAACCGGTATCATGGTGTTTCTGAAGATGTGGCTATAGACAACACGTCCCTCTCTGAGGCCCTTCGCGCGAGCTGTGCGGACGTAATCCTGCCTTATAACCTCCAGCGTTGATCCGCGCACGAATCGGGACAGAAACGCCAGCGAACCGTACGTCAGGCAGATCGTCGGTAGTATCATGTGCCGGAGACGGTCCATCCAGAACCCCCAGAATCCCAGATCGCGCGCGCCGATCGCTTCCAGACCGTACATCGGGAGAATATGCAGTTTTACGCCAAACAGCATGATAAGCAGGAGCGCTACCCAGAAATCGGGTAACGAGTACAGCATGTATAAAACTGTTCCGTTAACCTTGTCGAACAGGGAATTCTGGCGCACCGCGGAAAACAACCCAAGGGGAATGGCGATCAGCAGGGCCACAAACAGTGACGCCACGTTTAAAGCCAGTGTCGCCGGCAATCGTTCGAGTATAAGTGTAGATACGGGCCGGTGGTTGCGGAAAGAATCCCCGAAGTCGAACGTGGCCAACCGCTTCAGCCATGTAACGTAGCGAACGTGTACCGGCTGATCGAGGCCGTACAGTTCGAGCATGTTCCGATACGCTTCCGGAGATATTCTGGCCTTTATCTGCCCGCCCTGGATGACCGATACGGGGTCACCCGGAGCAAGGTTGATGATCAGAAAAGTAACGATCGTTATGCCGAGAAGCGTCGGCAACAGGTAAAACAGCCGGCGCATAGTGTACGTTAGCATCGATTGAAGCGCCTACTTTTTAGCGGACTCCAGTGCCCCTTTATCGATATACCAATAACTGGCCCCTGGGTAAAAATCATACGGCCCGTTTGGCGATATCACAATGTTCTTGATCCGTTTGCTGATCGGTCTTTTATGGGGTACTGTATTGATGAACGTGTAGGGTTGATCGACGTGCATGATACGGTGAACTTCGTGATATATTGCGGCACGCTGATCCTGGTCAAACGTTACCCTGCCGACCTCGAGCAGGCTGTCCACGCGGGCGTTGCTGTAGAAACCGTGGTTCAGACCCTTGGGCGGCACCTGTGACGTGTGAAACGTGTCAAAGATGTCCGGGTCCAGGTCGAGCATCCACGCCAGCAGGCAGGCATGAAAATCCCCCTTGTCCACCTTACTGAAAAACGTGGCGTGTTCGAGTTGCCTGATTTTTACATCCACACCCGCTTTTTTGCACTCTTCCTGAAAAAGCTCGGCAAACTGCTTGGCGATGATGCTGCCCGCCGTGATTATCATCTCGAATTCAAACCGCACTCCGTTTTTGTCCAGCACGCCGTCGTTGTCGCTGTCCCGCCATCCGGCTTCGTGCAACAGTCTTTTCGCGTCCTGCACGTCAAACGGGTGGGGTTTGACGGACCGGTCATAATAGGGTGAGTTAATATAAAACGGGCCGCTGATCATCTTGGCGAACCCTGAATAGATTTTGGCGTTGATGCTCTCGCGGTCAAACAGTTTGGTCATCGCCAGTCGTACACGCCGGTCCTTGAACCACTCGGAGCGGCAGTTCCAGCTGATGTAGTTGTAGCTTGGTACGTAATAGTGATACTTGTCGAACCTGGCGAGAAAATCCGGGTCGTTTGTCTGCCTTTCCCACTGGACCTGGGTCACTCGCATTTCGTCCAGTTCGCCCGCTTTCAGGGCGTTCAGCGCCACAGCATCGTCTTCGATGACCCGAAATATGATCTGGTCGAGGTACGCTTTTTTGCCATGATAATTTTCGTTCCGCGACAGGACAATGTACTGTGAAGACCGCCACTCTTCAAATTTGAACGGCCCACTGCCCACCGGCTTGCGGTTCGCCGGATTTTTTTCGAAATCTCCCACGCCGTAGATGTGGCGGGGAATTGGAAATATCTGCGTCAGAACGTACACCGAAGGTGCATACGCTTCTTTCCAGTGAAAAATGACGGTCTGTGCGTCGACGATTTCGACGCGGTCGAGCTTGCTGAAATAGCCTTCCTTGTTCAACGCGGGTACGGTCGGGTCTTTGATGATGTCAACGGTGAACTTGACATCCTCCGCGGTGATCGGCTGGCCGTCGTGCCAGTAGATGTTTTCGCGCAGGTGGACGGTGATCTGGAGGTGGTCGTCGCTTACTTCGTAGCTTTCGGCCAGGACGTTTGTGTATTCCAGGTTCTGGTCCCAGTAAACGAGGGGATCGTACAAATGCAGCATGATGTAGTTTTCCCCGGCAGTTGTGGTCATCACCCAGTTGAGGGTTTTGGGTTCACCCTCCAGACGGCGGATCACCGTCCCGCCACTCGCCGGTTCATCCGAAGTTACAACGGTACCGCTGGACTCGTCCTGTCCACTCCCGCATCCCGTCATCGGTGTTACAACCAGAGCTACCGCCAGAACCACCAACCAAAGCTTTTCAGGCCGGGTCATTCGTTTTCCTCCTGTTATTCCCCAAATCGTTGTACAGGTAGAATGTATACCAGTTATCCGGTTTTCACCAACAGCTAAAACGGATTATCCGGTCGGTCGATCAGCTTTATGCCGGCGGAGGGCAATTCTGTAACTTATAATATTACAATGAGATAAATGGCTGATGTCCAGAGGGTAATGATTGTATGTGATTGTTTTTGTTTAAACTGCGGTCTGGATATGTTATAATTACCAACGACTTGTGAGGGGAGATATCCATATGTTTCCGGAAAATCGGGGCATGGGTGTTGCCTGTGCGCCGGTGTAGCATTTGTTACCCGGGCCACCAACGTCGGAACATATCCCCGGATACTTGAGCAACTTTACAACCTCGACGGAGGTTTGCATGACTGGCACGAAAAAGGGCATCGTGCGCACGTTAACGTTGTTGTATTTGGCGGTGATTGGCGCACTGCTGGTACCAACGGCGGGTTCGGCCTATACCGAACCGCTCCTTCTGGTTTATCCTGATAAACCGGCGGAGTTTCAATACGACCAGTCGCGTTACGAGGTCCTCGGTCCATCCGATGGCAACTACGACCCCAATTACGATGTGGGCGGCGTTATGCTGTGGGACAAAGTGGAGCAACGAATCCCGTACGAGATCTACCGCGCTCCGCAAATCACCGGTTTCTCGCCGTCAAACAACGGTATGAACCAGTTCGTGTTGATGGTCAACAAGTTCTGGCTGATTATCGACGGGTTTTCTGTATACCCACGGCAGGTCAACGAGATCTCCATCCGGTTTTTCCCGGACCCGCCGCACTCCAGCGCCGTTATCCTGATGAACAACGAGCCGCTGGATTATCTCATTACCCGGATATCGGGTATCAACGTCCAGACCGAAACTCCCGAAGGGTACTACTCCAACACAAAACAGGTGCTCATCTGGTGGTCCGGTGCGGTTGGCATGCGCATTACCGCATACGGAGACAAGAACAAGAACCTTGTTTACGACGGCGGTACGCCGACGTGGAGTATCTACGTACAGGACAATACAGTGCCCGTCGAGGAGACCACCTGGGGCGCCATCAAATCCCTCTATTCCGACTGATCCCCGAATCCAGATATTGCCCGTGTGTAAACGGTCATCTATAATCGCCGGATGGCGTGGCTGGATGAAGACTTTTCAACGGGTGGTGGCGCGGACTTTAACGCCGCCGTCGCGGAAGCGGTGGAATATCTCCGCTCGCGCGACGACGTGCTGGCGCGGTTGATAGACCGGCACGGCCCCTGTACCCTGCAACCCCAGAAGTTTTACTTCCCGGTGATGGTTGAAACCGTCATTTCCCAACAGCTGAGCACCAAAGCGGCTCGAGCCATATACAACCGGCTGGTTGACCGCGTCGGCCGGATTTACCCGCGACCCGCGGACATAATCGGGATCCCGGACGAAGACCTGCGAGGGATCGGTTTTTCGCGGTCAAAAACCGCGTATATTAAAAACGTCGCGAAATTGTTTCAATCTCGCCGTACCAGCCCCGCGAAGTTTCGCCGTATGTCGGATGAGGAAGTCCTCGGGATGCTGACGGAAGTCAAGGGGATCGGTGCCTGGTCGGCTCACATGTTTCTCATCTTTGCGCTGGGCCGGCTGGACGTTTTCCCCGTTGGTGACCTTGGACTGCGCAACGCACTGATCCGTGTCTACCGGCTGCGGAAACCCACGCCGGCGCGCCTGCAGAAAATCGGGAAACGGTGGGCACCGTACCGCACGATCGGATCCTGGTATCTGTGGAAAAGCTACGACGATCAGTAAGTCGTGAGAGTGTGGGCTAAACCGCCGGTTCGGGTATTTCGTTCCGTGATCCGGTTCCGGTCACCCGGTAGTTCTTTTCGACCACAATTTCCGAATGGCCAAACTTGTAGACGGAGTGGTCGGGCACGTCCTTGATAACGGGCAGTCCCGGTGAGATCAGGCAATACTCCCCGATGGCGACGCCTTTGTTTACGCAAACGCCGGTGCCGAGCAGTGTACCCTCGCCGACGAAAACATTGCCGCTCAACGCGACGGCGGGCGCCAGTTGGGCGTGGTTGTGAATGCGGCAGTCGTGTTCGACGACGGCCGCGGTGTTGATCACGCTGTTGGCCCCGATGTGTGCGCCCGTTTGAACCACGGCCCGGGCAAAAACAACGGCGCCTTCTTCAATAATCGCGGAAACCGACAGCACGGCGGACGGGGCAATCAGTATCGGGAACCGGCACCCCCGGCCTTTCAGTCTGCGAAACAGGTCCCGCCGCGTCATGTTGTCGCCGATTCCCAGCATCACCCTCGATCCCTCAACCGCTTTATCCAGTCCCCCCGCCACCGGTATGCCGTCGACGGTGCTGTGCCACAGTGATCTGTTGTCATCCAGAAAAAATACGCTGTCCTCCAGGCCGAAGGGTTCGGCGGCCGAACGCAGGATATCCAGGATGACCCTGCCGTGGCCTCCGCAACCCACGATATACGTCGTGTTGTTCGTCATCCGGCAACGTTCCTGTCGAGTGGACCCGCTTTCCCCGAAACGGGTGTCATATCAAAATTCTGCGGAGGTCCGTAGACCCCTTCCCGTTTGAACAGTACCGGAATTGTTTTCGCGACAATTCTCGCGTTCAACAGCAACGATCGGCGATCGACGTACCACACGTCGCGCTCGATGCGTTCCGGCCACGTCAGGGAATTCCGGCCGTTTACCTGGGCCCAACCGGTGAGGCCGGGGGGTACCAGCAGTCTGCGGGCCTGGCTGGCGTCGTATTGTTCGAGGTATTCAACAATCGCCGGCCTGGGACCCACAAGGCTCATTTCTCCCTTGATGACGTTGAGCACCTGCGGCAGTTCGTCGATGCTCCAGTCCCGCAGAACTTTTCCGACCGGTGTGATCCGGTCGTCGTCGTGCGCCGTCAGCATCCCCATTCCGGCGTGTTCCGATCCGTCGGTCATCGTCCGAAACTTGAATATCCGGAAGGGCCGGCCGTTGAGACCCAACCGGATCTGGCGGAAAAACACCGGTCCGGGGGACGTCGTTTTGATGGCAATCGCGACGAGGATAAACAGGGGGAGCAGGATAACCAGCGAAAACGTGATGAGAACCAGATCAAACAGACGAATGACCAGGGCCTGTACTCGCCGCGCGCGCTCGTTGTGAAACGTGCGAATTTCATGCTGTGCGCTGTTGTCCGAAAAAACTCCCACAAAAGACCTCCGTAACAGAACCAAACCGGTATACCCGCTCCGAATATATCGACCGGAATCGTCTTTTCTTTAGGGGGGCCGTTCAGGGCTCCGTTACGGGTTATTCGGGCGCGTACCCGGCAAAAATTTCCCAACGGGGCCAGATCCGAGGTTTTTAAAGATTCGGGTCAATAAATGACGTCAGACGCCGATAAACGGATGGTGATGTTGGTGGAAAAACAGCTTACCCCGGCGAATCAGAATAATGAATCACAACAAAGTCAGCGTATTACTGGTAGAAAACGGATCCGAAGACGCCCAGCTCATCCGCCAGGCCCTGTCGACGGTCGAAGGAACGGCGTTTGACGTAGTCCACACGGATCGCCTCCAGGACGCCTTTATGCGTTTGAGATCCGAACCCACCGACGTCGTTTTGCTGGATCTTGCGCTGCCCGATTCTTCGGGCCTGGATACCCTGCGCCTGATAATCCAGGAGGCCCCCGGGTTGCCCGTTGTGGTGCTTGCTTCACAGTCCGACGAGGCCCTCGCTCTCAACGCGATTCAGGAAGGCGCCCAAGACTATCTGGTCAAGGAAAAGGTCAACCGCAGCATGCTGGTGCGTGTGATCCGTTACGGAATCGAACGCAAACGCGCGGAAAAAGAACTGGCCGAAGCCAAAAAAGAAGCCGAGGCGGCCAACGCATCGAAAAGCCAGTTTCTGGCCAACATGAGCCACGAGATACGCACACCGATGACCGGGGTCGTGGGAATGACCGACCTCCTGTTAAGATCCGAGCTGTCGGACCAGCAGCGCGAATTCGCGGAAATTGTTAAAACCAGCGCCAACAACCTTATCTCCGTGATCAATGACATCCTCGACATCTCCAAGATAGAAGCCGGCGGTGTGACCGTTGTTATTTCTGAATTCAGGCCCCGCGATCAGATCGAGGAGATTACCAACACCCTGTCCGCTTTCGCCCGCAAGAAAAACGTGCGACTGACGTGGTCCGTTGCGTCCGATGTACCTGTACGTCTGTCCGGCGACACCGTGCATATCCGGCAGATCCTGTCCAACATCGTTGCCAATGCGGTCAAGTTCACGGAAAACGGTTCGGTGGACGTAACCGTTGAGCTGGATTCAGTGACGGACGAGGGAGTGGTTATCTGTATATCCGTACGTGACACGGGTATCGGTATTCCCGCCGACTGCAGAGAGCAGATATTTGAGCGCTTTACACAGGTTGACGGTTCGGCGACGCGTGAGTACGGCGGGAGCGGCCTGGGGTTGGCGATCTGCAGCGGTCTGGTGAGGTTGCTGGGAGGGTCGATCGGTGTTGAAAGCAGACCGGGCGTTGGCAGCCACTTCTGGGTCAAACTGCCACTGGAACGGGATTTGACCGAACCCGTTTTTGAGGTCACACCGGTGGGTCGGTCCAGGGAGGGGTTCAGGGTTCTGATTGCGGAAGACAATCCGGTAAACCACAAAGTAGCCGTCATGTTGCTCGATCAGCTCGGATATTCGGCTAAATGGGCGCAGAACGGAAAGGAAGCGGTCGAACTTTGGCGGCGAGGCCGTTTTGACGTCGTGTTGATGGACATCCAGATGCCGGTTATGAACGGAATTCGGGCCACCAGGGAAATTCGCCGGCTGGAAGATGGTACCGGCCGCCGCACACCGATAATTGCGCTCACCGCACACGCGCTCAAGGAAGACCGCGACCGCTGTATGGCTGCCGGCGTGGACGGTTATCTGACAAAGCCGATCGTGCTGGACGATCTGTGTGAAGCGCTCAACCAGTTTGTCGTGCCCGAGCCCATCTCCTGAATTATCCCGTAATCTGCTTTTTCAACCGGTGGATACCAACCGGAAAAAATACCGCCGTCATTAACAACAAACCGAAGAAATTGACAACGGGGAAAGCTGCGTCTCTGCCGTAAGCGGTAAAATCCCCGAGGGCGCTCATCATCAGGCCCGTCGGCAGAAACATCGCTGCCGTGCGCATCGCCGGTGATACGACCTCAAGCGGCCACCAGCAACCACCGAGCGCTGCCAGCACGAGAGCGGTGATCACTCCGACGGCGTTGGCTTTTTCGATCGTTTTGAAAAAGCTGGCCAGCAACAGACCCAGCGATATCACCGTTATCATGTAAGCGAACAACATCAAAAAAACGTACACCCACGGAAGCTCGAGACGGACCTTCAGGATCAATGCGCCCACGCCGCCGATGATGACCACCTGGAGACAACCCCACAGAAACCTGGAAACGACTTGGCCGAGAAACAGTTCCCGAACCGTCGTGGGACTGATCGTGATTCGTTTTATCTTGCCGGTGCTCACGTCCTGGACCCACATCACCATAAAAAACGTCGTCAACTGAAACAGAAGAAACATCACGAC
>CAYUDF010000066.1:0-9091 GCA_964443465.1 uncultured bacterium | reverse complement strand
ATTGCGGGACGGCACGTGGAACCCATCGACTATGAGAAAATACCCGGCTGCACTTATTCGCACCCGGAAGTCGCCAGCGTTGGGCTGACAGAAAAAGTGGCCCGGGATCGCGGTTACGAAGTGAAAGTTGGAAAATTTCCGTTTGCCGCTATCGGCAAAGCGATGATCCTGGGCGAAACCATGGGGTTCGTGAAAATCGTGAGTGAAGCCAGGTACGACGAGGTCCTCGGTGTCCACATTATCGGACCCAAGGCGACCGAGTTGATCGCAGAAGCGTGTCTGGGTATGAAACTGGAAACAACCGTTGAAGAAATCGCCCATACGGTGCACGCCCACCCGACGTTGTCGGAAACAATGATGGAGGCGGCCCACGCTGTCTATGACGAAGCGATCCACGCCTGATAATGAAATACGAAATTCACAAACCACAGTCGCTTCGGATAAGCCGCGATGAAAACCTGGCGCTGTATCACTACATGTCGCTCAATCGGCAGATTGACGAGCGTCTCAGCATATTGTACAGGCAAAACAAGATCGTTGGAGGTTTGTATTCGAGTCTCGGCCAGGAAGCGACAGCGGTCGGCAGCGCTTACGCCCTCGGTGAAGGGGATTATGTAGCAGCGATGATCCGGGATATCGGCGCACTGCTGGTACGCGGAGTCGAACCCAAAGATGTTTTCTCTCAGTACTGCGCGCGCGCCGGCGGCCCGACCCGCGGGCGGGATCTGAACCTGCACTTCGGTTCGGTCGAACGTGGTATCATCGCACCGATCAGCGTCGTCGGCGCTTTAGTGCCCGTCATGGCGGGCATCGCACTTGAAATCAGCATGCGGAAGAAGGCGAATATTTCGATGACCTACCTCGGCGATGGCGCGATGAGCACAACAGATTTTCACGAGGGGATCAATTTCGCAGCCGTACGGAAGTTACCGTTTGTCCTGATTATCGAAAACAACGGTTACGCGTACTCGACGCCGACATCACGCCAGGCCAACGTGGGGGATCTGGCGATTCGGGCCGATGCCTACGGAATTTACGGAGAAGTCGTCGACGGTAACAATGTACTGGCCATGCTGGACGCTACAAGGCGCGCCCGCGAACGGTGTCTGTCGGGCGGCGGACCGGTGCTTCTCGAAGCAAAAACATTTCGCCGCAAGGGACACGCCGAACACGACGACGCTGGTTACGTCCCGGAGAAACTGAGAAAGCAGTGGGAAGATAAAGACCCGCTGGAATCGTACAGACAATACATGGTTTCGGAAAAAATCGTCGGATCGAGAGATGATCTGACTGAAATTGACGATAAAATAGAAAAACAACTGCAGGAGATCGTTCGGGAGGTTCTGGAATCACCATTTCCCGAACCCGACGTGGGTCTGGAGGACGTTTATGCCCGATAAGAAAGTAAAATCCGGGGGACGGAAGAGTCGTACCGGTAAGGCCAAATCCAAAAGTAAAAAAAGCAGCTCGCCGAAACCGGACGGCAAGCCAAGCCGGCAGAAATCCAAAACCGCGGGGATCGAATCGATCGACAAGGACACGCAGATTAAGATGCTGCATTACATGCGCCTCACCCGGACGATCGAAGACCGCATCGAACGCAAGCTCTACCGGCAGGGCAAGATCGTCGGCGGTGTTTATGTCGGGTTGGGCCAGGAAGCGATATCGGTCGCCACGGCGATCCACATGGTCGACGACGACGTGGTGACCCCATCACACCGCGACATGGGCGTTTTTCTCATGCGGGGTATAACGCCCCGGAGGATCATTGCCCAGTACATGGGCCGTAAAACAGGTCTCACACGCGGCAAAGACGGCAACATGCACATGGGTGACATGAACCACAACGTTATCGCGTTTGTCAGTCACCTCGCAGACAATGTTCCCGTCGCGGCGGGTGTCGCCCTCGCGTTCAAACGGCGCGGAAAGAAAAACGTCGCGTTGTGTTATCACGGAGAAGGGGCCACCAGCCGGGGCGACTGGCACGAAGGTATCAACCTCGCGTCGGTCCACAAGCTGCCGGTGGTTTATTTCGTCAATAACAACGCCTACGCTTATTCGACACCTCAGAGTCTCCAGATGGCCATCGAAAACGTTGCGGACCGCGCCCCCGCCTACGGCATCCCGGGAGCGGTCGTCGACGGTAACGACGTGATCGCCGTTTACTACGCGGCGAAAAAAGCGATCGATTTCGCCCGGAACGGCGGAGGTCCCTCCCTCGTCGAATTCAAGACGTTCCGTATGACGGGGCACTCGGCGCACGACGACGCCGGTTACGTACCCGACGGGCTCTTCGAGGAATGGAAAAAGAAAGACCCCATCGTACGGTACGAGAAACTGCTGCTCGATGGTGGTGTCATCACAAGTGACGAAATCGAACGGATGCAAAAGGAAATCGACGCGATTATCGACGACGCCGTGGAGTGGGCCGAGAACGAGCCCCTTCCGGACGCGGAGGATTTATTGAAAGACGTCTATTACGAGGGTTAAAAACCAGGACAGGAGCAGACCACATTGAAGACTACTTACGTCGAGGCAATCAGGCAGGCCATCTGGGAAGAGATGGAACGCGACGAAAGCGTTTACATCCTGGGTGAAGATGTCGGCATTTACGGTGGCGCGTTCAAGGTCACCAAGGGGATGCTCGATCATTTCGGTGATACCCGGGTGATCGATACGCCCATAAGTGAATCGGCTATCGTTGGAGCCGCGATCGGGTCGGCGCTGGTCGGCATGCGGCCCATTGCCGAGATGCAGTTTATCGACTTTATTTCATGCGCGTTCGACCAGATCGTCAACTTCGCGGCCAAGTGCCGCTATCGCTGGGGCGCCGGTGTGCCAATCGTCGTCCGCGGGCCGTGTGGCGGCGGCGTTCACGGCGGGCCGTTTCATTCGCAGAATGTAGAGTCCTTCTTTTTTAACGTGCCAGGACTGAAGATCGTATGCCCGTCAACGGCGTATGACGCAAAAGGACTGATGAAGGCTGCGATTCGCGACGAGGACCCGGTTCTCTATTTCGAACACAAGTATTTGTACCGGCGAATCAAGGACGAGTTGCCCACCGAAGATTTTATCGTTCCCATCGGCAAGGCAAACCTGCGCCGTGAAGGTACGGACGTATCGATCATAACGTACGGCGCGATGGTGTACACAGCGCTGGATGCGGCGGAAGAACTTTCAAGAGAAGGAATCGACATAGAGGTTCTGGATCTGCGCAGTTTGTTGCCGCTGGACGAAGACGCCATCCTGGAAACGGCCAGGAAAACGAGCAAAATTATGGTTCTTCACGAAGCCACGTTGACCGGCGGACCGGGCGGAGAGATTGTCGCGCGAATCGCGGAAAAAGCATTCGAGCACCTCGACGGCCCGATCGTGCGGGTCGCGCCGCCGGACACACCCGTTCCCTACAGTCCTCCGCTGGAGGAAGCGTTTCTGCCCCAGGTGGCGGACGTTGTGGCCAGGGCACGTGAGCTGGCGGAGTATTAGTAAAACCAAGAGAGGAATCGAAAAATGAGTGTCGATGTCATTATGCCACAGATGGGTGAGAGTATCGCCGAAGGCACGATGGTCAAGTGGCTGAAGGAAGTCGGGGACACGATCGAGAGGGACGAGCCCCTTTTTGAAATTTCGACCGACAAGGTGGATGCGGAAATCCCGTCGCCGGCCGAAGGTGTGTTGATCGAGATTCTGGTGACGGAAGGTCAAACCGTTGAGATCAACACGGTGGTCGGGCGAATCGGCGAAGCCGGTGAAAAATCGGCCGGTGCCCCGGCGGCTCCTGCTGAAAGCACCGAGAAACCGGCGATCGCCGCTGCGCCTGTCGCGCCGCCCGCTCCCGCATCGCCGGCGCCGGCCGGACGGCCCATACGGTCCTCACCGGTTGTTCAGAATATCGCCGCCGAACACGGCATCGACATCGCGCTGATCGACGGGACCGGAGCCGGCGGACGCGTTACCAAAAAAGATGTTCTTCGTTACATCGAACAGTCGGCAGGGGCCGCCGGCGCTCCGACACCGCAACAGGCCGCGGCAGCTTCCGCGCCTGCTTCGCCCGCCCTGGCGGAGGCGCCGTCTTCGACGACTGGGCCGTCCGCGATCACTTTTCCGGCTGGCCAGAATGAGATCCGCGAAGAAATGAGCATCATGCGCAAAAAAATCGCCGAGCACATGATTATGAGCAAGGCGACGTCGCCGCACGTCTACTCGATATTCGAAATCGATATGTCGAGCATCGTCGCGCGCCGCAACGCCCTCAAACCGGAATTCGCGGCTGAGGGAGTTAAACTCACGTTTCTTCCATTTTTCATGGAAACCATCATTCGCGGCATCAAGGAATACCCGATTGTCAATTCATCGGTGGACGGCGACTACATCGTTTACAAAAAGGACGTCAACCTGGGGATCGCGGTAGCGCTGGAAAAAGGCCTCATCGTGCCGGTTATTAAAAATGCCGACCAGATGAACCTGCTGGGACTGGCGCGTTCCGCCGGCGACCTCGCCGAAAGAGCCCGCACCAAGCGGCTGGTACCGGATGACGTCCAGGGTGGCACGTTTACGATTACGAATGTCGGCGTATTCGGGAGTATTTTCGGGCTGCCGATCATTAACCAGCCACAGGTTGGTATCCTTGGTATCGGCACCATCGTCAAACGCCCGGTTGTGATTAACGACATGATCGCCATCCGGCCCATCGTGCACGTATCGTTGTCCTACGACCACAGGATCGTGGACGGCGCCGACGCTTCGCGATTCATGAGTATCGTGAAACGCGAGATGGAGAAACCTTTCCAGAAGTGACGTGCACACGATGAAAAGACAGTCCACTTCCTGCCGGGTTTTCGACCTGGGGTTAATCCCCTACGGGCCGGCGTACGACCTGCAGAAAAAAACGGTACAGGCGCTGCAGGCCGGTACCGGTGGGGAGAAAATCTTTCTGCTCGAACACCCGCACGTGGTCACTCTCGGCCGGAACGCGTCGGGTGATGCACTCCTGGCCGACGAAACAACGCTGCGCGAAAAGGGCATCGCGGTAGCCACGACGGATCGTGGGGGTGACGTCACCTACCACGGCCCGGGGCAACTGGTCGGGTATCCCATCGTGGCACTCGAACCGGGTCGCCGGGACATCCGGCGTTACGTGAACGACCTCGAACAGGTACTCATCCTCACGCTGGCCGAATTCGGCATCCCGGGGGAACGCCACCCCGAACACCGCGGCGTGTGGACCGGCGGGCGCAAAATCGCGTCGGTGGGAATACGAATTTCACGCTGGGTAACCTGCCATGGATTTGCGCTCAATGTCAGTACCGATCTGTCCTACTACTCGGTTATGAATCCCTGTGGGATCATGGGGTGCGAGATGACCTCGATGTCCCGCGAATTGTCGAAAGACCCGGGTATGGACAATGTAAAAAAAGCGGTGGTTGAAAATTTTTCCAAAGTCTACGAACGGACCTGCGGTCCAATGGAACTACGAACCGCCGGTGAGGTGAGTCACACGTGAGTTGCGGAGATACGAAAACACCTAAGCCGAACCCCGGCCGGAGACCGGAATGGTTCAAGATCCGGCTTCGCACCAACGAGGAATTCCGCCACGTCAACGAGCTGGTCTCCAAACTGTCGCTCAACACCGTCTGTACCGAGGCGCGATGCCCTAATATCTACGAATGCTGGGGTCAGGGCACGGCCACTTTTATGATTCTGGGCGACATCTGTACCCGTCACTGCGGCTTCTGTTCAGTGACAAAGGGAAAGCCGATTCTGGCCGATCCCCGCGAACCGGATAACATCGCAAAGGCAGTCGCCGACCTGGGACTGGACTACGTGGTTCTGACGTCGGTCGACAGGGACGACATGCCGGACGAGGGCGCCGGGCACTGGGCAAAAACCGTTCGGGCCGTCAAACAAGCTGTGCCGGACTGTAAAGTCGAACTGCTGATCCCCGACTTCAACGGCAACCTGGACCTGCTGAAAGTGGTGCTCGACTCCCTTCCCGACGTCCTGGGGCACAACGTGGAAACCGCCGCCCACCTGTACCGCCGGGTCCGTCCGGTGGCAGACTACGCAAACTCGCTCAAGGTGCTGGAACATTCCGCCTTGTGGCGCGATTCGCGCGGGATAAAAATGGGCGTGAAATCCGGGATTATGGTCGGCCTTGGAGAAACGATGGAGCAGGTCCTGGACACGATGCGCGACATCGTGCTGACGGGCTGCGACGTCATGACGGTCGGTCAGTACCTCCCGCCAAAGAAAAACGCGCTGCCGCTGGATCGCTACTATTCGCTGGAAGAATTCGAAAAAATCCGTGAAGAGGGACTACGGATGGGATTCAAACACGTGGAGTCGGGTCCCCTCGTCAGAAGTTCCTACCACGCAAAAACACAGGCCGAAGCGGCTACCCGAACTCCCGCGCAATCGGCGCCAGGAACGGATTAAGCCGTTTCTCTTCCCCGACCGTGGTCTCCGGACCGTGCCCGGAATATACAACTGTGTCGTCGGGCAACTGCAGGAACACCCGTTTGAGCGTATCCATCATGACCTCGTAACTCCCCCCGGGCAGATCCGTTCTCCCGATGCTGCCTTTGAAAAGCACGTCACCCACTATCATCCGCGGTGGCGATTCTTCTCCGAAGTAGAAGCAGGCGCTGCCCGGACTGTGTCCCGGCGCGTGAACAACCTCGGCGGTAACGTTTCCAAAACTGATCTTCTCTCCGGTTTCCAGGATACGATCGACAGACACCCCCTTGGGGGCGGTCAATCCGAACATGGCTGCCTGCTGCCCCAGATGTTTATAGGTTTCCAATTCGTCTTTGTGCATGCACATCGGAACCCCGAGGGCCGGTATCACTTCGGAGAGGGCGGCTACGTGATCGAGGTGGCCGTGTGTGGTCAGCACGGCTTCGATCTGCAGGTGGGCCCGGTCAACGGCGGCAAGAATTGTTTCGCCTTCATCCCCAGCATCAACAATCACACCTTTTCCGGTGTCGGAGCAGCCGACGACAAAACAGTTACTCTGGAACATTCCTACGGGAATCATTTCGATATTGACCATGGTGATCCTTTTCTAAAGATGGACTTAGCATGTTAGGATTAATAAAGGCGGAGCGCAAGAAGATTGTGTTATTCTCGGATTTACCCATGGGAGAATCGTTCAAAAATAAGTTCAACTGGTCGGTTTCGAGGGACGACACCTTTCTCAACTGTCCCCGTCAGTACTACTTCAACTACTACGGCTACTGGGGTGGTTGGGAAATCGACGCGCCCGAGGAAGTGCGCCGGATCTACGTCCTCAAAAAGATAAAAAACCGCGCCATGTGGGCCGGTCAGGTTGTCCACGATTGCATCAAGCGGTCTCTCGACAATATTTCACGGGGTATACCTGTACTTCCGGTGGAAGAGATCCTGAAAATTACTCGGGACCGGATGCGCCAGGACTTTCGCAGTTCGCGATCCGGCGCTTACTGGAAAAACCCGAAAAACAACTGCGGTCTGTACGAACACGAATACGGCCTCGACGTCACCGACGAACAGTGGCGCGAAATTGCGGACCGGGTGGACACCTGCCTGAACAATTTCTACGGTTCGGAGTCGTGGGAAACACTGCGTCAACTTCCCCGAGAAGATTACCTCGAAATTGAGCGTTTTTCCGGATTCGAACTCGACGGGGACAAGGTTATTATCAAGCTGGACTGCGCCACACGTTTCACCGACAGGATTGTCGTGTGGGACTGGAAAACGGGGCGGCTGGAACAGACCGGGTTGTCTTTTCAGATGGCTTGTTACGCGTATTACGCATCCAACGCCTACCGTGTGCCCGTCAAACACGTTGTCACCCGCCGTTTTGAATTACTCCGAAACGACCTGATCGAAGAGTCGATCGGTGAAGCGGCGCTCGATGAACTCCTCACCTATATCCGGGGCAGCATACAGGATATGAAAGCACTGCTCGACGACCCCGTAAACAACGTGGCCAGCGAAAATCGGTTCGCAAAAGTCGAAAAACGCGAAACATGCTACCGCTGCAGCTTTATGAAGGTGTGTAAACCCGACCTGCAGGTCGTTTATACCAAACCTCTAGTTTGACAAAACTAACTCCGGACTATAAACTGTATAAAGACACTTTCAAAGAACTGGAGACTCCATGACGGTCGATTCCCACAATCCCTCCCTGCCCGAAGAAGGCATCGTTGTTACCACCGGCGTATCCCCCGAACAGGCGGAGATACTGACACCGGACGCGCTGAGATTTATCGCCAGGCTCGAACGCGACTTCAACGACAGGCGGCGTGCCCTGCTCAAACACCGTGAAGTCAGGCAGGAAGAGATCGAAACCGGACGTTTGCCGGACTTTCTGGAGGAGACCGCGGAGATCAGGAAAGCGAACTGGAAGGTAGCCCCTGTTCCCGCCGACCTGCAGGACCGCCGCGTGGAGATTACCGGACCGGTCGACCGGAAGATGGTCATCAACGCGCTCAACTCCGGCGCCAGCGTTTTTATGGCCGATTTCGAGGACTCCAATTCACCGACGTGGTTTAACAACATTCAGGGCCAGGTCAATCTCCGCGACGCAGTGAACGGAGACATACAGTTCACCAATCCCCAGGGGAAGAAGTACCAGTTGGCGGAAAAAACAGCGACGCTGATGATTCGTCCGCGCGGATGGCACCTCGACGAAAAACACGTTCTGGTCGACGGCAGGGCGATGAGCGGCGGATTGTTTGACTTCGGACTGTACTTCTTTCACAACGCACAGACACGTCTGGACAAGGGAACGGGGCCGTATTTTTACCTGCCCAAGTTGGAAAGTCATATGGAGGCCCGGCTGTGGAATGACGTGTTCAACCTCGCGCAGGACCAACTGGGTATTCCACGTGGATCGATTCGCGCCACGGTACTGATAGAGACGATTATGGCGGCGTTTGAAATGGACGAGATCCTCTACGAGCTCCGCGACCACTCGGCCGGTTTAAACTGCGGACGTTGGGACTACATCTTTAGTTTTATTAAACGATTCAGGCGCAATTCCAGATTTGTACTACCCGACCGTTCCCAGATTACCATGAACCGGCACTTCCTGAATTCCTACGTGGAA
>CAYUDF010000065.1:0-9097 GCA_964443465.1 uncultured bacterium | reverse complement strand
TCGCCGCAATTTTTTCGGCCAGGTTTATGGTTTCGAATCCGCGATCGAGCCGACCGTTGTAAGCGTGTATCACGGCGGCCCGCACGAGGCTGTCGACCTGCGCTTCCAGTCCGGGGTCGGCCTGAACGGGCAATCCGGCATGTGCCGTCGAAAACTGTCCGCACAACAATACGAGGCCAACGAGGACCGGTATAATTTTTTTAGTCGATGCAAAACAAAGGAGGTTTCGGGTGCAATTGAGCATCATCTGGTATTTGATTTCCTGGTAGTTCGGGTCAGTGATTTGGTGGATACAAAAAAGCCGTTTCTGGCGAAAACGACCACGGGGACATACTAATGCGGTTATGGATTGTTTTCCATAAAATAAAACGCCCCGGATGGCGGGGGCACCGTCCGGGACGTTTTCGTGTGATGGGGGATAAATTCAAATTTCCTTGAGTCTTACACCGCCGTTGGTTGTTTTGATCCGGATCCTGGGGCCACCGTCACCCAGCGTGGCCCGGATCTGTTTGCTGATCCTGCCCTGCACGGTGATCGGAAAGTCGAAATCGATTCCACCGTTGACGGTGCCGGTTTCGAGGTCGGCATTATAATCCTTTGGAATCCAGACCTTTATACCGCCGTTTGTCGTGGTCGCTTCCAATCCGCGGCCACTCCAGCTGTCTCCGTGCAGTTCCACCGATACTCCACCGTTGGTTGTGTGCACGTCCACGTCACCGGCGAGTTGTGACAGTCTTAACCCACCGTTGGTCGCGTCAGCCCTGATCTCGCCTTCGACGTCTTCGATCCGGATACCTCCATTGAGGGTTTCCAGGTTGAGATCTGACTTCCTGGGCACCATCAGTTCGTAACTCACCGACCACCCGTGCCGGCTGCGGTTATTTCTGGGGCCGTCGGCCTGGATCGTCTCCCCGCTCAGCTTGATCTCGATCTTTTTTAACATATCCCGGGCGTCATCCTCATACCTGTCCCAGGCCCTGATCCTGGCCCGAATTCGAATCTCGTCCTTGTCCCAACCCTCGACGGTGATACCGCCATTGGGACCGCCGTCTACCGTGATCAGGCTCCAATCGGCGTCAATTGTGATCTCTCGAACTTCGCAAGCCTGTTCTTCGCGATTCCACCGGTTATCGTCGCACCCGTCCCCGTCATCCACGATCTGCCACTTTTCGGCAAAAGCGCCCGTCTGCAGCAAAACGGCCAGCGCAAAGGTGGCCACCAGAAAAACAACCAAGATATTCCTGCCCGACCGTTTCATTTCCAGCTCCTTTGTTGGGTTCGTAAATTTAGACGCACGACATATGGGAATAGTTGCAATAAAATCCGGCAGGGGTATACAGATGGGGGATTTCTGACGGGATCAGCGTTTGCGGAGGTCCTGGGAGTCGATCAGCTGACCGTCCAGGTAAAAATCGATTCGCAGCTGTTGGAACGCCCACGGTATCAGCACGCCGTCGTCGTCGCGGAAGTCCCAGTACACTTCGTGGGCGGCGGGATCAAACCGGGCCGGCCGCACAAGCTGCCTTTCAACGATCCACTCCCACTCCCCGTCGATGTAGTGCTTGGACGATACCGTCACCTTCGCAACCTGTGTGGCGGAAGTTGTCCTGAAAAGGACCAAAAGCGGGTTGTCAAGATTGACAATGGTCAACGGATAAACCAGGAACGACTGGTCGAGGGCGAGACCGATACTCATATTTGATACTTTCGACCAGTTGGGCAGTTCGTCCCCCACCCTCATGGCAAAAAAGTAGTTCGTGCCCGCCGTCAGACCGCCGATCAGCAGGCTGTCCGCCTCGCCCATGGGGCGGGGATCCGGCTCCCCGGTGATGTGCGTGGCGTCCACAAAACTGGCCGGCAATACCGGCGAATCGGAATACCGGATATCGTACACAGATGCCCTACCGGGCAGATCGCGGTCGTCACCCGTCGCCGTCCAGGTGAGCAGAAATTCGGTGTCGCTGATCGCCTGCGCTTTCAGGTCCGCAACCGGTGACGGAGGAACGTACTCCGCTGCAGTTATCCCATCTGCGCAGTTCGACAAAGCCGATTCGTTGGGTATCTCGTCGGCCGTTTTTATCGCAAAATAGTATCTTTGCAAGGAGAACAGATTTTTGACCACCAGGACTTCCACGCTGCCACCCGGTTTGGGCAAGGGGGGATCATCCAGTCTGGTCGCCAGATCCCAGTTGTCTTCTGTGATTTCGATATCGTGGTAACGGATGTCGTACGTCGAGGCCTGGCCTGACAAGCTGTCATCACCGGGCGATATCCATTGAAGCGCCAGGGTGGACCGGGTCGCCGTCTGGACAATCAGGCTGTTAATAGCGGAGGGTGGAAACGTGTCGTCGATTTCAACCGGGTCTTCCACTGGTGCGGTTGTGGGAGTTTCGTCGCCACATCCAGAAAGCGTCAGAAAATCAAAAATAACCGATAGCGCAATAACACTAACCAATTTATTTCTATTCATCATATAACCGAACGTTAACGGAATCTATAGGTGTGACGCCACGGTACAGTCTGATCCACAACTGAGCGTACGACAAGGGCACCAGGACGTCGTCATCGTCCCTTAAATCCCAGATGAACGAGTGCACTCCGACGGGATACCGGGCCGGCGTGAAGTGCTTGATGATCCTGTACTCGTTGTAGGGGTACTCGTTCCACACCCATCTCATCACGGATATTTTGTATAGATGGTTGACGTTCACTGATCGGAACATGATCTGAACATCTTTGTCCCTTCCGACTGTTATGCTGCCGGGGAATACGAGCAGGACCTGATCGATTGACATCGCCATCACAATCCTGGACAGCGGCGACCAGTTCGGCACTTCGTCGGCCGTTCTCATGGCAAAGTAATAACTTTTACCTGGTTCCGGGGTGGGGATGAACACCATACAGCTGTCCTGCTGACCCATCGGTCTCGGATCCGGTTCGTTTTGTACGCGTGTAGCATTTACGAAGTTTGATCCGGTGATTGGCAACGTCGAATAGCGGATGTCATACCTGGCCGCTGTGCCGGGCTGGATGCCGTCGTCACCGGGCGCGGTCCACGTAAGCAGATACTCGTTGGCAGTGACTGCGTGCGCCGAGAGGTCGTTGATCGCCGCCGGCGGCTGGTACTCGAATTGTGTTTTTGCGCTGACGTCGTTGGACAATTCGGATACGTTTCCCGCTTCGTCATACGTCTTCAGCGCAAAATGGTATGTCGTGTTGGATCCCAGCCCCGTCACCACTACCGTCTCAATCCCGGGCGCCGGTTTCGGGTCCGGTTCGTTGTCGATCGTCGTGACGGCGTCCCAGTTATCCTCTGTGATCTCTGATTGCGAATAACGGATATCATAGTGGTCCGCCTGTCCGTTGTTCCCATCGTCACCGGGCGCATTCCACACCAGGGGCACCGCAATACGGGTCGTATTACCCGTATACAATCCCGTGACCGCCGCCGGTGCCGTCACGTCCTCTGTTTCCACGGGAGGTACAGGAGCCTGTGGGGTTTCTTCACCGCAATTGTTTAATAGAAAAACGGCTGGAATAACCAGAAATACAACCGTAACCAGGATGGAATAACGATGAGACATGGCCGACTCGTCCCCTTGCCAGTGACCGCGGCTAACTTGCACGCCATGTATAGGGTATCACATTTGTTTGGTATATTCGACCACAGGATTGATAAATCTGTTGTTTTTACGCCTTTTTGACGCGGATATCACATACAAATGTTTTCTACTTATCGTGTAACCGAATCTTAACGGAATCTATCGGCGTGACGCCACGGTACAGCCTGACCCACACCCACGCGTAGGACAAGGGTATCAGGTGGTTGTCATCATCCTTTAGATCCCACAAGAACGAGTACACCCCGACGGGATACCGGGCCGGTGTGAAGTGCTTGACAACCCGGTACTTGTCTTGCGGATACTCGTCCCACACCCATCTCAACACCGATAATTTGTATAGATGTTTGGCGTTTACCGACCTGAACATGACCTGAACGTCTTCGTCCCTTCCAATCGTTATGCTGTCGGGGAAAACCACCAGGACCTGATCGATCTTCATCGCTTTCACAATTCTGGACAGCGGCGACCAGTTCGGCACTTCGTCTGCAACTCTCATGGCAAAGTAATAATGTTCATCCGGCTCCGGGTCGGGGATGAATACCAGACAGCTGTCCTGCTGACCCATCGGACTCGGGTCCGGCTCGTTTTGTACACGTGTAGCGTCTACGAAATTTGCCCCGGTGATCGGCAGTGTCGAATGTCGTATGTCATATCTGGCGGCGGTGCCGGGCACCATACCGTCATCACCGGGCGCGTTCCACACCAGGGGTACCGCGCCGCTGGTCGTATTTCGCGTGTACAATCCCGTGACCGCCGCAGGCGGCGTCACGTCATCTGTTTCCACGGGAGGTACGGGTGCCTGCGGGGTTTCTTCACCGCAATTAATTAGCAGAAAAACGGCTGGAATTACCAGGAATACAAAAAAAACCAGGATGGAGTAACGATAAAACATGGCCGAGTCGTCCAAAAATTTTGTTTTATTGTGGATACGATCCTTCTGAAATATCCGCCACGGATATCAATAAAAAAGACGCATTCCAACAGAATCAACGGGCGCGCCGCGCGCGTACAGCCGCATCATCAACTGGCCGTAATAATAGGGAACGCGGACGCCGTCATTGTCAGTAAGATCCCACTCGGTGGTGTTTACTCCCACAGGCAGACTTCCCGCCAGGACACGTTTTATGATGACTGAAACCCAGCCCGTACCGTTGATATAGGTCTGTCGGGTCACCGTAATCGAGCCATTAGCGGGCGGCGATGGCCCGCGAAAAATAACGGTTATCGCCGACGTCTGGGACAGATAGATGTCGGTGGGATACACCAGCAGTTTTTGTGCGAATCCGATCGCCTGCACCGAGTTCGACAGGGTCGACCAGTTGGGCACCTCGTCGGCCACTTTCATGGCAAAGTGATAAGTATCGTCCGGGTCCGCGCCGGGGATAGAAACCAGGCAACTGTCGGCTTCACCCACGGGCCTGGGGAGAGGTTCGCCGTCAACCTGGGTCGCAGTGGCAAACGTCGCCGACGTGATCGCCTGGGTGGAGTAACGAATGTCGTACAAAGACGCCGTGCCGGGCAACTTGCCGTCGTCCCCCACCGCTGTCCACATGAGAAGGAAATAGGTATCGCTCACCGCTTCGGCGGCCAGGTCATTGACAGGATCGGGTGGCAGGTATTCCGTCTGTGTAATTTCAGTGGCGTTGTTGGACAGTTCGGATTCGTTTGAGACCTCGTCGTAACTCTTTAACGCAAAATAGTACCGGGTGCTCGACCCCAGTCCTTTGACAACAAACGATTCCAGCTGACCGGCCGGTTTGGGTACGGGTACATCGGCCACCGGTGTCGCCTCGTCCCAGTTTTCTTCCGTGATGGTGGATTTGGAATATCGGATATCATAACGGTCCGCTTGTCCTCTGTCTCCGTCGTCACCGGGTGCGTTCCACACAAGGGACATCGAGATACGGGTGGGACCGGCTGCGTACATTCCGGTAACGGTAGCGGGGGGAGTGGTGTCTTCAAGAACCACCGTTTCACCGGGATCCTGGGGGCCATCTTCCGAGCATCCTCCAACCAGAACCCACACGGCGATCGAAAAAATCGACGTGGAGATCAAACACAGTCGCCGATCGAACATGGCTCGGCCTCCCGATCATGGTTGCTAAAACGCGGTCCGTTCCGGCGCGAGGTCGGGTTCGCCACAATAACGCAGAATAAACGCGCGGGATTCGTCCCGCATGCGAATGGCGGACGACCACACGTCGCGCGTGGCTTCCTCGCCGGTGGGGGGTGGGATAACGGGCCCGACGGTTACGGTCACTTTGCCCGGCCTCGGAAACCACGATCCCGACCGTAGAATCGAGCGCGTGCCGTGCAAAGCCACGGGAACAACTGTGAACTTTGATTCGGCAGCGACGGCAAAAGCGCCCATCTGAAACCCGCGCAGCCCCGGCATACGCGACGTGCCACCTTCAGCAAAAAAACACAATGGCGGTCCGCTGTGGGCGCCCCGTCCGATGCGTCTCGCGTCGGCAATACCGCGTTGTTTGTCAAACCGCTCGACGAATTCCGTTCCGAGTCTCCCTGCAAACAGACGCACCAGTGGATTGCCCGTCAATTCGACTTTTGCGACAAACCGGAAATGAATCGGCAGCGCCGCCACCAGCACATACGAATCGATATAGCTGGGGTGGTTGGAAACGAGCAGGCAGTCCCCGTTTCGTGGCAGATTGTCCAGGCCATTCACCTCGATTTTCATACCCTGGCCAAACGCCAGAATCCGGCTGAGCCACCGCAGCACGCCCCAACGCCACGACAACTTCGGCAGAAGCACCGCGGGGAGATAGGCGAGAACAAACAGCACCGTCACCAGGACAATCGCGTAACCGGCGTAGAGAAGACCGGCCGCCGTGCGCAACGTCCGTCTGAATTCCGGCCAAAAACCGCGAAGGCTCATCCTGGCCAGCTGCAGCCACATCGCCTTGGGTTTTTTGCCAACCTGTCCCGATTCGTATACCTCGCGGCTGGCTGCTCGCCTGATCTTGCCGCTGGACGTTTTTAACACGGTCTGGGGCGGGGACAAAACAATGTGATCCACCGGCGTACCGATCAGGTCTCCCGCCAGACCGTTAATCTCTTCCCGAATTCTTTCCAGGACCTCGGGTTCGGTCTCTCGCGTTTCAGCCAGGACCACCAGTTTTTCCGTCCCGGACTCGGCGTCGCTGGTGCCAAACACGGCGACGTTGCCCTTGCGGATTCCCGCTACGGTACCAACCGCCTCTTCCAGCTCCGACGGATAAATGTTGCGGCCGGCACGGATGATGATATCTTTCTTGCGGCCGGTAATAAATATCTCCCCGCCGACCATGTACCCCATGTCGCCCGAATCCAGCCAGTCGCCGTGTATCAGCTTTTTGGTGGCTTCAGGATTTTCGAAATACCCCTGGGTTGCCGATGGACCTCGGAACTGCACACGCCCCTCGCGGCGTTCGGCCAGCTCGACACCGGCCGGATCCACAATGCGGATCTCGTGACCGACCAGCGGGCGTCCGCAACCAACAAATCTCAGCGTGTTGGGTTCGTTTTCTCCGGCGGGAATCGCTTCGCCCTTGCGCGAAAACGGCTCACGCTGGATACGATCGATCGCCTGTACGCGCCCGAGGGGCGGACTGGCCAACCCCACCGAACATTCGGCGAGGCCGTACACCGGCATCATCGTTTCACGGCGAAAACCGTAGGGGGCAAATCGTTCGCAGAACCGTTCGACCGTTTCAGGACTTACCGGTTCGGCGCCATTACCCGTCACACGCCACGAACTCAGATCGAGCCCCTCCAGAATATCGTCTCCGAGACGCTTCAGACACAACTCGTAGGCAAAATTGGGCGCGGCGGAGATGGTACCCCGGTACTTGTGGACTGCCCATAACCACCGTTCCGGACGCGTGATGAAGTCGATCGGTGACATCAGCACAAAAAGGATCGCGCTGTATAACGAACTCATCCACGTCCCGATCAGGCCCATATCATGGTACAGGGGCAACCAGCTGACGATCACATCGGTGTCATCGGCCTCGATGGCATTGGCAATCGCACGGATGTTGGCGAGCAGGTTGGCGTGGGTGAGCATGACACCCTTCGGGTTTCCCGTGCTGCCCGACGTGTACTGCAGAAACGCGAGGTCGTCTTTTGATAGCTGCGCCGGTTCGTACGGACCGGGCGCGGACGACAACTCGTCAACGGTTACCACATCCCTCATCGAATCGATCTGCGACTTGAGAATGCGGGCAATCGGTTTGGCTTCGGGCACTGTAATGAGTGTGGTGGCCCGGCAGTTGTTCAGAATCGCCTCGTGCCTTCTGAGGTGATCTTCGAGTTGTGCTTTTCTCACCGGCGGATAAATCGGAACCGGAGTGCCCCCCGCGAGCAGTATCCCGAGGAACGAGTAAAAATAATCTTTTCCCGTCGGCAGCATGATCGCCACCGCGTCTCCCTTGCGCAAGCCGCGGTACTGCAGGCCGGTGGCAACCGATTCCGCCCCCTGCTGCAGCTGGCGGTACGTGAGGGTCTCGCCATTGCCACCGTGTTCATAAAACTGGATATGCACCCGGTGGGGATGTTTGCGGACGTGCCAATTGAGGACATCAACGAGGGTTGCCGCCTCACGAGGCGCCGAGTCCACGTCACCGGTCGGGACAACGACCTGGGCGCGCGTCTGGCCGCTTTTTTTTGATTTTCCCTGCTTCCGGAATTCGTTCAGCAGATCCCGGGGAGTACTGGCCTCTACGAACTTTTCTTCGGCGATCTGTACGTTGAGACGCGTTTCAACACGGGAGAGCAGTTCCACACGCGCCAGGCTGTCCAGCCCGAGGTCGCGATCCAGAGAACTGTCCAGCGTTATACGACGCTTGGAAGTGCGATAGGGGTGAATTTCGGCGGTGAGTTCCTCGAGGACTTCCAGCAGAACAACTTCTACGTTGTCCCCGGAGGGGTTTTGTGTTTGTTCTTTGCCCATTCAGTGCAGGTTATGCCATTTCACCGCGTTAATCAAGGTCGGAGAATGGCGATTGTTGCGCCCCACTCTCCCCTGCCGTGCCCGGCCAACCGGAATTCCAACACACTGGGATGTTTTTCCAGGACGGAATGGACCGTGCGGCGCAGCGCGCCCGTACCCTTCCCGTGAACGATCCTGACTTCAAATATTCCCTTTTCGAGACAAGCTTCGATGTAGTCGGGAACCAGTTGTTTGACATCACGGGGGTGAAACGTGTGGAGATCGAGCGTACCGTCGATCGGCAACTCCACGGGATCGTCTTCCGGAAACTGTTCTTCTTCGTTTTCAGGCATACAAAAACGGCCGGGGCTAACGCCCACCCATCCGTTCAATCGAATTTGAGTTTCGCGAGGTCTGTGTAACCCGGTCTACAAACAAGACGGCGTCGTATGCGCCCCGCGGGACGAGGACCATGTCTCCGTCCTGTGCGCGCAGTCGGGCCTGGCGATCCATCCACCCGGCCGCAAGACCGTTTGCGGGCGCC
>CAYUDF010000064.1:0-9120 GCA_964443465.1 uncultured bacterium | reverse complement strand
TTTATGGGCGAAGAAGGCAAAGGCATCGTTCTCGACAGCTGCGCAAAAAACGACGGCTTGTGGTTTGACGAGGGTGAATTGTCGGAGGTCCTGAAAAACGGGGATTTTCCGCCCCAACACGAGATCTTCAAGATACTAAACGAAATTTTCGGAGATAACAGGTAGGCCATAACCCAAAAAGGAGGCCGAAAGATGCAGTGGATTATTCTGGGGCTGATTATATTGGCTGTCGGTGGTTTCATTGCCATGTACAACGCGCTGGTTCAGCTTCGAAACCGCGTCAAGAATGCCTGGTCACAGATAGACGTGCAGCTCAAACGGCGGCACGATCTGATTCCCAACCTGGTTGAAACTGCCAAGGGTTACATGCAGCACGAACGCGAAACGCTCAGCGCTATCACGGACGCGCGCAGCCGCGCAATGGGAGCGGACGGTGTCGCAGCCAAGGGACAGGCCGAATCACAGCTCGGCGGCGCCCTGAGCAAGTTCATGCTGGTTGTTGAAAACTACCCGGACCTGAAGGCCAACACGAACTTCCTGGCACTCCAGGAAGAACTGACTTCAACCGAAAACAAAATTGCGTTTTCACGGCAGAGCTACAACGACGCCGTTCTGTTTTTCAACAACAAGATTCAGATGTTTCCATCGAATATTGTTGCGAACATGTTTAACTTCAACGAAGAAGAGTTCTTCGAAATCGAAGACGCGGCCGAAAGGGCAGTGCCGAAAGTCCAGTTCAAGGATTAACGGCGCGAACCGTCGGCGGCGTAAAACGTCGCCGGGATTTCGGGTGATTTGCCATGATGTGGGAACTCATAGCGGCTAACCGTCGGAAATCACTATTCCTGTTTGTGGGAATGGCGATCATTCTCTGCCTGCTCGGATACGGTATTGGATATACCGTCCATCCGGATGGCGGCGGGATACTGGGCCTGGTGATTGCCGTTACGATCTGGCTGATACTGTCGGCGATGAGTGTGTTCGGCGGTGGCAGTCTGCTGCTCAAGCTCAGTCACGCCCGCCCGGTGGCACAGGACGTCCACCCGCAGTTGTTTAACGTCGTCGAAGAGATGAAAATCGCATCCGGCCTGGAGACGATGCCGAAGGTCTACATCATCGACGAACGGGCTCCCAACGCGTTCGCCACCGGCCTGCACAAGGAAGACGCGGCGATCGCCGTAACGGCCGGACTGCTGACGCGATTGAACCGCGACGAACTTCAGGGTGTCATTGCCCACGAGATGTCGCACATCATGAATCGCGACGTCCAGTTTATGACGCTGGCGGGGATCATGCTGGGCAGCATCGTCATGATCTCTCAGGTTTTTCTGCGCGGCATGTGGCTCGGCGGCGGATCGTCGCGGAGATACCGGCCCAAGTCAGATTCAAAAGTCGGCGGCCAGGGGCATATCGTGATCCTGATTATCACGATCGCGCTGGCCATCCTGGGCCCGGTGCTCGCTCGGATCTTTTATTTTGCCATTTCGAGAAAACGAGAATATCTGGCCGATGCGTCGGCGGTGCGATTGACGCGTTACCCGGAGGGGTTGGCCAGTGCGCTTGAAAAAATATCGGCCAGCACCATACCGCTCGAATCGGCCAACAAGGTGACGGCGCCGATGTTTATTGTCAACCCGTTTGCCAAACAACAAGGCATGGCGGCATCGGGGTTGGGCAGGACGCATCCGCCCATCCAGGAAAGGGTGGAGATCCTGCGCAACATGACACACGGCGCCGGACTGTTGCAGTATCAGCGGGCGTTTTCGAAGGCCATGGGCAAGCCGACGATGCTGATCCCTTCGTCGGGCCTCAAGAAGGACAAACCGGCGAACATCCGGGAGCCGCATCCCGACGTCCAGAAACAGCAAACAAAAAAGGGCGAAGTCCGCGACGTGATGGATCTGATGCGGGCCGTCAACGGCTACGCGTTCCTTATCTGTGCCTGCGGCCTGAAAATCAAGGTGCCGCCCGATTTTGAAGAATCACGGATCGATTGCCCGCGGTGCAAGAAGGAAAACGAAATTCCCAAGGCCGAGGTGTCCGACATGACCCAGGCGGCCGCGGTGATCGGCGCGATGGTGGGCACGCTATCGGACGGGAGCGACGGCGGTATCCCCCAGGCGACACCAACACAACAGACAGAAGAAAACGGAGCCGATTTGCCCCCGCTCGAATTTCACCGGAAAACGGACAGTTGGGAGACTTTCACCTGTTCGTGTGGAAAACTCCAGCAGCTGTCGCCGGCTTTCAGCGCACACCAGATCGACTGCCGCGCCTGCGGCAGGATCATCAAAATCGACCCCGCCTGATTCTCTTTTTGTCCGTTTTCACAAAGCCGATTATAGTGTAAGATGATGTTCCGTATCCGGCGCTGAGCCGGATCCGGTTTATTTATTATTAACCCGAAATTCATTTTGTCCCCACAATAACAGCCCAGGCGGAGGTTATCTGATATGAGACTGGTCGAGTGCGTCCCCAATTTCAGCGACGGAAGAAATATGGCTGTGATCGATGCGATTACGGCGGAAATCAGCGATTCGGAAGGGGCTTACCTGCTCGATGTCGATCCCGGAAAAGACACAAACCGGACCGTTGTGACATTTGTCGCGGATTATGACGCCGCCGTTGATGCCGCGTTCCGCGCTATTAAGAAGGCTTCGGAACTGATTGACATGAGCAAACACTCGGGGGCGCACGCGCGAATGGGCGCGACCGACGTTTGCCCGTTTGTGCCGGTGTCCGGTGTAACCATGGATGATTGCGTCGAACTGGCCCGGCAGCTGGGCGAACGAGTGGGCAGTGAACTGGGCATTCCTGTTTACTTGTACGAAGCGGCCGCTACGGCCGACGACCGCCGGAACCTGGCGTCGGTCCGTTCGGGCGAGTACGAAGGACTGCCGCAGAAACTGAAGGATCCCCACTGGAAACCGGACTTCGGTCCGGCTGAATTCAACCCGCGCTGGGGCGCGACGGCTATCAGCGCGCGGAAATTCCTGATTGCTTACAACATTGACCTCAATACCAGAAACCCGAAGCTGGCCCACGACATTGCGATGACGATTCGCGAGGCGGGGCGCAACAAACGCGATAAAAAAGGCAAGTTTGTGCGTGACGAGAACGGCGTACCCGTCAAACAGCCGGGCACGCTCCAGGCGTGTAAGGCCGTCGGGTGGTATATCGATGAATACGAACGCGCGCAGATCTCGATTAACCTCACTGATTTTGACGTGACACCGCCGCACGCCGCGTTTGACGAGTGCGTCAAACAGGCGGAAAAACTGGGAATCCGCGTGACGGGCAGCGAACTGGTCGGACTGATTCCCCTGGAGGCGCTCCTTCAGGCAGGAACGCACTATCTCAAAAAAGCCGGGGTTTCCACCGGTATCCCCCAGGCGCAGATTATGGAGACGGCGATCCAGTCTCTGGGACTTCGCGACGTGGCCCCGTTTGATACCGCACAGAAAGTTATCGAGTTCCGCGTGGCGGCGGAGACACCACTGGCCGACCTCACCGTCAAATCCTTTGTGGACCTTACGTCGTCCGACGCCCCCGCGCCGGGTGGCGGCAGTGTGGCGGCACTGATGGCGTCATCGGCAGCGGCACTCGCGTCGATGGTGGCCAACCTCACCGTTGGTAAAAAGGCTTACAAAGACGTCGATGACGAGATGAAAGACATTGCGCCCAAAGCCCAGGTGCTTAAGTCAAAATTCATGAAAGCGGTTGACGACGACACCAAAGCGTTTGACGCCGTGATGGATGCGATGAGGTTGCCCAAACAGACGGAAGAAGAGCAACAGCTCCGCACTGAAGCCATCGAAAACACAACCCGCGAAGCCGTTGAGGTCCCCATGGGTGTGCTTCGCAGCTGCCGCGATGTCCTGCCGCTCATCGAAGGGGTTGCCGAGAAGGGAAATGTCAACTCTCTCAGTGACGCCGGAGTGGCGGCGCTTGCGCTCAGGGCTGCGGCCGGCGGCGCGCTTCTAAACGTGCTGATCAACCTGCCCGGCCTGTCGGACCGTGACTATATAGAGAAGATCAGTGACGAAGGAATGGAAGTTCTTGAAGAAGTCAAGAATCGCTGTCACGCGGTGGTGATGAAAATCGTTGCCGACCTCAGGGAGTCGCTGAAACCGTCTGAAGGGTCTTGACCGGTCGACAAAGCTCCGTGACCCTTTTCTCAAAAAAAGCAATGTAGCGGCGGAATCCCCCCGCACGCTTTTCCAGGGCTTCGGCCGCCGCTTCGTAAACGATCCGCGCCGAGCGCGGTGACATCGTGCCGTCAACCTCGAGCAGGGCGGCGGGCACCTTTACGTAATTGGGAGCGACATCGTTTAACGTCCAGTGGCGGGCAAGCGAATACACGTCACAACTTCTCTCTCCTACGGGCAGTCCGGCGCCGCTCCGCTGGAGCAGGTGAATCAGTTCGTGCGCGATCGTGTGGTACGAAACCCGAAACGGGTTCAGCCAGATCTCGTATCCGCCCGGAACGGCCATCCCGCTTGCAGCCCTTGTCAATCCCACCTTGAGACGTTTTCCCTCCAGTTCGGGAAAATATCGCAATACGTAGTGGACCTTCTCGATCGTTCGGTTGCATGACCGATGCGCCCGCAGTACGCGTGTAACAACCACGCCACCGGTCGCCGGTTTGGGCTCCAAAACGAGTTCGAGCTGATTTGATCTGGGCAAGGGTTTATGACCTGGCGCTTTTTAAATGATATCGCCGGAATCGGCCGGATGACTCGCGGGCCCTGCGTTGCGGGCAAACACACCCTGGACCACCTGGTGGACCTGCGCGGGCGTAAACGGTTTTTCGATGCAGGGTGTGCCCGTTTCGCTTATAAACGCGTCGGTTTGATCGTTGAAAATGTCACCCGTTATGAACACGAGCCGGTTGAAAAGATCTTCGTCGTGTTTCCGAATCCGCCGCGACAGCTCAAAGCCGTCGATTTCCGGCATCCTGACGTCACAGATGATGCAATCGTAGTCCTCGTCCTGGATCCTGCCGAACGCTTCTTTTGCGTCGCAACAGGTCGTGACTTTGTGTTTTCGGTCCGCAAGAATATCCGACAGCAATTCGAGGATGCCCGGTTCGTCGTCGATAATCAGAATGTTCCCCGATTGGTGTTCTGAAACCGGGACGTCGACGGACACGGGGGCCGGAGCGGTAGTTCTGACCGCAGCCGGTTGAATCCCTGCTTCATCCGATTCATCAGGCGACAGCACCGGTAACTCGATCACAAAGGTGGCGCCTTCGCCTTCGCGGGATCTGACCATGATGGTGCCATCGTGTTTGCTGATTACTTCTTTTGAGAAGTGCAGACCGACACCGCTGCCTTTGCCCGAAGACTTCGAGGTAAAAAGCAGATCAAAAATCTTGTCCTTGATATCTTTGGGAATACCCGGACCGTTGTCGCTGATCCGGATAGTGATAGTCGTGGGCGTGGATTCGGTGAAAACCATCAGGCGGCGTCCGCCGCCGGCCTGGACCATGGCTTCCTGGGCGTTTTTGATAATGTTGGCGACCGCCTGTTGCAGCAGCACGGGGTAACCCACCGTTTGCACCATCGACGGGTCGTAACGCTGCACGACTTCGATGTTGTCCAGGCGAAGGTCTTCGGCAAGGTAGTGTTTCGAAAACACCTCGCTGATCAGGTGGTTCATGTTGATCTCGGTCGGAACCGCCGGCCGGATTAACGACAACACCATCACGATCGATTCGTGGCACAGGTTGAGATAATTCTGGATCGTTGTTACCGACTGGCGCGTTTTCCTGTCCAGGTTGGTGCTCTGTCCCAGCTTGTCGGCGTGATAAAACGCCGGGGTGAGATAGTTGTTTACCTGGTGGGCAAGGCTGGCGATCCGTTCGCCGGCGAGGGACAGGTTCAGAGCCTTTATCAGCTGCTCCTTTATATCGTGTGTTTCACGCAGGTCGCGGAGCGACAACAGCTGGACGGCTTCTTCCATGGTTTCGCCCGGTATCAGCGATATCGCCATTTCCACCGGTATTTTCTCTCCGTCCGTCCCGGATACGGTGGTTTCGAACCGGTTCGTTACGCCTTCGTCCGCCAGTTCAGCCAGGATCGCTTCAGCCGGGTCTTTTTTGACACGCTCCGGAAAAAGAACTGCCGCGATGTTTTCAGCCGAGCTGGAACTCGCAGCGGAAAGACCGGTCATTTTGCCGAATGCCCGGTTGAATAAAATCGGTTGGCCGCTGGAATCGAGCAGCAGAACGCCATCGGTTATCTGTGAAAGTACTGCGTCCAGCGACGCCGAAGAACGTTCGGCAATTTTCTTGAGAGTTATATCTTTCGCACTCGTGTTTTCCTCGAACTCATAACCGTTCGTCGCAAGTTTGGAATAACACATGGCCGCGCGGCGGCCGTCGGACAATACGATCGGTGTGATGGCGATATCATAAACATCACCGTTGTCACCGGTGGCGGTATACGTTGCTTCGCGGTCGTCGTCAACAGCGCGGAGGATTGGACTCTCGGCAGGTGGTTCCTCCATGCCCATCACACTTTCATAATAGAAAGTGCCTTCGAGTAATTCGTTATCGTGGAGTAATCGACTTGCGCGGTTTGCAAAAAGAATGGTGTAGTCCGGCGCAACGACTTCGATTGGATCGGGGATCAGAGAAAATATCCGCGTGAGAGATTCTAGAGCGCGTTCGGTTTTGTCGAGCTTTCGCCGAAGGGTGTCCACCTCGGTTCGAGTGGCCTGCACACTTCGTTTCTGCTCGACGTTTTCTACTGGCAGCCTTGTTGGTGATGCGAACGGTCGCACATGTCCTCCTGGCGTCTCTTTTTTTCGGGCGCCAACACCCCGACGCCGCTCGGATGGTGCGGACGGCGTCCGTAAACGTAATGATAATGCTACTCTTACCCGGATATTTCCACGTTGGTCACAACTCGTCAACTTTTTTCTCCGTTTTAACTTGCAGCGATATGACGGGCAGTGTAGTATGTGACCAATTGATCCTTTTAAACCCGGTCCGGGAGGCCAACAAAGGGTCGAGAGACGGGCTTCAGGCACCGACTCGATCGCTGAAGCGGGTACATTTTGTCCCCCCCAACACGCCCCCGACTCCCGGGGGTGTAATTTTTTCTATACACCTCCCAGATTTTCCGCCGGACACCGATAAAAAGGCAACCCGAAGGAGCAGCTTTGGAACTCAGGCAAACGGCTACCTTGATGGACAAGGACCAGATTCGCCGCGCCGTGAAACGAATCGCCCACGAGATAGTTGAGCGAAATTCCGGCGTTGAGAATCTTGTTGTGGTTGGTATTCGAAGGCGCGGCGTTCCTCTCGCCGAACGCATCGCCGGCTACATCGAACAGATCGAAGGACAGAGCGTCCCGACCGGAATACTGGACATTACACTGTATCGGGACGACTTTCAGCGACGCTGGCAGAATCCACACATCGGCGTTACCGAAATTAAAGTCGACATCCACGACAAAATCATCGTGCTGGTTGACGATGTTTTGTACACGGGCCGCACCATCCGGGCGGCGCTGGACGAACTGATCGACTTCGGCAGGCCACGCAGGATTCAGCTGGCTGTACTGGTCGACAGGGGGCACAGGGAGTTTCCGATAAAAGCGGACTACGTAGGAAAAAACGTACCCACTTCTGAAAACCAGGTGGTAGAGGTGCATGTGGCGGAACTGGACGACACCGACGAGGTCATCTTAGCGGAGAAAACAGAATGATCACACTCAAAAGAAAAAACCTGCTCGGTCTCGAAGGAATGAGCGCCGAGGAACTGATCGTGATTCTCAATACGGCGAAGTCGTTCAAGGAAGTTTCCGAACGCCCGGTGAAAAAAGTGCCAGCGCTTCGCGGGCAGACAATCGCCAACATGTTTTTTGAGCCCAGCACTCGCACGCGAATCAGCTTCGAACTTGCGGAAAAAAGGCTCAGCGCCGACACTGTCAATTTTTCGAGTTCCACGAGCAGCGTCAAAAAGGGTGAAACGCTTCGCGATACCGCCGAGAACCTGCAGGCGATGAAGATCGACATGATTGTCATCCGCCACGGCGCGTCGGGAGCGCCGCATTTCCTCGCCGGAATTCTGGCCGCCGCCGTGGTAAACGCCGGTGACGGTACTCACGAACACCCGACGCAGGGCTTGCTGGATATTTTTACACTCAGGGAGAAGTGGGGTGAGGTGAAGGATCGCAAAATCACGATTATCGGCGATATCACACACAGCCGCGTGGCGCGGTCGAACATTTTCGGGCTGGTCACGCTGGGCGCCGACGTAACGGTATGCGGCCCGCCAACGCTGTTACCGCCGCACCTGGAAGATTTCGGAGTCAGGGTGCAACCCGACCTGCGCAAGGCGGTCAAGGACGCCGACGCAGTCAACGTGTTGCGTATACAACTGGAACGGCAGAAAACGAGCATGTTTCCCAGCCTCGACGAATACTCGCGCGTCTTCGGAGTAAATAACGAGGTCCTCAAGGCGGCGAAGCCGGACTGTATCGTGATGCACCCCGGTCCGATGAACCGGGGAATCGAGATCAGCCAGGACGTGGCCGACGGCGACCGCGCCGTAATCCTCGAACAGGTCACCAACGGTGTGGCGGTCCGCATGTCCGTCCTTTACCTGTTGAGTGGCGGGGAAGCGCCGGAAAACGCTTCGGAACAGGAAGCATTGGGAGCAATTAACGGAGAGGCCAGGGGAAAATGACAAAAAAATCACTGAACAACCTCACACCCGAATCGGCGGGTGAATACGTGATCGACAACGTAACCGTTGTAGATCCCGAAGCAGACAAAACGTGGCCGGGTCACGTCGGTGTAAAAGACGGGAAAATAGAATTTACCGGCGAAGGTTCGTACTCCGGGTCTATTCAGGTGTTCGACGGCGGCGGGCTGAATCTCGCGCCGGGTTTCGTGGATATCCACGTGCACCTTCGCGAACCGGGATACGAATACAAGGAAACGGTGGCCACAGGGTGCCGCGCCGCCGCGGCCGGGGGATTTACGGCAGTCGCCTGTATGCCCAATACAAAACCGTCGATTGACGAACGAACTGTGGTGGAATTCATCATCAAACAGGCGAAGATGGCCGGGTTTGCCAAGGTGTATCCGGTAGCCGCGGCCACGGT
>CAYUDF010000063.1:0-9130 GCA_964443465.1 uncultured bacterium | reverse complement strand
GAGTGGGAGATCGACATCGCCGGCAAACGCTACCCGCTCGAAGTCGCGCTGCCCATGCGTCCGATGTACGATCCGAAGATGGAAAAGATCAGGGTGTAAACGTCTACTCTAGACGCATGCGCGCGATGATCGTGGCGAGCTCGCCGGATCCGCGCAGTCGTTCGACTTCTTTCTGCATTTCGGGTACCGCCGCAGCGTCTTCCGCGCCGATGAGAAATCGTATTGGCTCGTCGTGGAATTTAGCTCCGTCCGCTTTATCGAGATGGTTCACGCGAATCATACCCTTGAGGGTATCGATGTACTCCTGCCCGCGTTCGGAGTAGCGGATCAGGCCATCAGCCAGCACCAGCGACGTCAACGGTTTACCCGCCGCGCGCAACTCGGCGCGCAACCGTCGGAACTCCTCGTAGGCAGGGTGTGTCATAAGGTTTAGGAAATAGCCACGCACGCTGTCGAACGGCCAGTCGAAGGCTGCGATGCGGTGATCACCCAGGTTCTCGCGTTGATGTTCCGGCACCAGTCCCCCGCCACCATACGTCCACTGACCGAAAAACGCGTTGCCCTCGACGGCAAACCGCGACGTTCCGTAACCGCTCTCGTATGCGGCCTGGCCCAGCACAAGCCCCGCGGGAATTACATCGAGCTTGTACAGCGCCTCTTCCAGCATCTCTGGCAACCGCTTGTCATTTGACGTGATTGATTCGGCGGCGGCCGAGTCGGCGATGCGTAACAGAACCAGACCGGCCCGTAACGCTACCATATCCGCCGCTGGAATCCCCTCCCCCTCCGCCAGCAGTTTCTTCACGCGCAGGATCCCCGCCCTCCGCTCGAGTACCATGTCATTCGCGTGGACGATCAACGGCAGCATCAATCGATAGAAGATCTCTTTTTTCTGTGGAACCGTTAATTGCTGAGCGGTTTCGCGCCACCGCGGATTGATGCCGGTGATCATCGCGTGCGGAACTCCCGGCTGCTTGTCCCGGCTTTCTTCGCCCCACCAGTTTTCGGCTTCGAGCCACTGGATGATATCTTCTGTGCTTCCAAACACGATAACTTCCTGGCTGGAAGCGGGTGTCCAGAAAATGGCAAGGCATGTTGACGCGATTATCGCGATTACCACCAGGTAACGTGAAGGTCTCATGGATTTCTTCCTCTCGAGGGCGACCCCGAATCCGTAACTCCCCTGAAATTCATAAATATCTGCCTCATCGTGGCGTATTCGGTACCATAATTGCACGAAATTCCTCCGACGTACTCTAATAAATACCCAGGGGGGCATTTCATGTTGAAAAATATAAAGTTAACGATTTTGGTCGCCGTGATCGCCGGGATCATGGGGGTACCATCTTTTTCCGCTGACTGGACAGATAACGGCATTCCGCTTGGTGGGGCCGGCGGCGCCCAGATGTCCCCCGCCGTCACTTACGACGGCACTGGCGGGGCAGTGATCGCCTGGACCGACTTTCGTGAGCCCGTTAATGCCAACATAGTCGCACAGGCAGTCACGATCGACGGTACAATCAGGTGGTTTCCGAACGGCATGCCCACCTGCACGGCAGCGGGATACCAGACAGACGCGCTGATCATACCGGACGGCTCAGGCGGCTCGATCGTCGCCTGGCAGGACGCGCGGGGCAGCACTTCGGATATTTACGCCCAGAAGCTGGGTATGTTCCCCTTAATACAATGGGCCGGCAACGGTGTCACGATCTGTACCGGCCAGTCCGGCCTCATCCTTGGCGGTATGATCTCGGACGGCGCGGGCGGCGCGATTATTACCTGGCAGGACAAACGAGATTTCTACAACGGTATATTCGCCCAGAGAATCGCCTCCAACGGCACGGTGAGCTGGACGGCCAACGGCGTGGAAGTTTGCTCGGAAGTCAACCACCAGCAGGCACCCGCGCTCGCACCCGACGGATCCGGGGGAGCCATCATCGCCTGGGAGGACGATCGAAACGACAATTACGACATATACGCACAGAGGCTAAACGCGAGCGGCGCGGCCCAGTGGACAGCCGGCGGCATCCCCATCTGTGACAGCGGCCAGAACCAGACCGCCGTTCAGGTCGTCGAGGACGGTTCCGGCGGAGCGGTTTTTGCGTGGTCGGACAGACGAAGTTTTGTTGATAACGATATCTACGCCCAGCGTGTCAACGCAAGCGGCGCGCCTCAATGGACGGCCGGCGGCACGCCGGTTGGCGCATGGATGCAGGACCAGTCCAATTGCCAACTCGTTCATATCGGCTCGGGCGAAACGATCGTGACCTGGCTCGACAACCGCAACGGGGCAACCACAGACATCTACACCCAGAAGCTCAACGGATCCGGCGCCGGACAGTGGGCATATGCCGGCATCGTTGTATGCACAGCTACCGGCAATCAGGACAATGTCCGTATCGTGACCAACGGTGTGGGCGGAGCCTTCATCGCGTGGGACGACGAACGCAACGGCACCTCAAATGTCGACATTTACGCGCAGAATGTTGGTTCTGGCGGCACCCCCGCCTGGACGGCCAATGGACTGGAGATATGCGGGGCTGCCGGAAACCAGACCGAAGTGGCCATCTGCGAGGACCAAGCGAACGGCATGTTCATCGCCTGGGGGGATGCCCGCAGTGGCACCGTCAAGGTCTACAGCCACCGGGTCGACGCGAATGGAGACATCCCGGCGGCCACCCTGCTCAGCAATTACACAGCAGACGTGATCAATGGAGATATACGAATCGACTGGACACTTTCCGAAATCGACGAAGGCGTGGAGTTTCACATCTTCCGGGCCAACGGATTGGGAAATCAGTTTGTGGAAATTCCGGCCGCTGGACTGGTCGAGGACGACCTGACCTTTTCGTTTGTTGACAGAAACTGCAAACCGGGCACTTCCTACAACTACCGGGTTTCATATGACTTCGAAAACGAAAGATACACGCTGTTCGAAGTCGGTCCCATCACAACACCGGCGACGGTGCTGGGACTCCACCAGAACCTGCCCAACCCGTTTAATCCAAATACCAGCATTGGTTACTACGTACCCGAACAAAGCCGGGTCCAGCTCGAAGTGTACGACGTCAAGGGAAGTCTGGTCACCGTGCTGGTGGACCGGTTCCAGGCGGAGGGTACACACCAGGTTTACTGGAACGGCCGATATTCCAACGGCACCGAAGTCGCGTCGGGCATATACTTTTACAGGCTGAGGGCGGGCAAGAAAATGTTGTCCAAAAAAATGCTACTGCTCCGCTGAGCACTGCTTTTATCCGAAACAAAAAACCCGGCTCTGTAATTTCGAGGCCGGGTTTTTTATTTTTGAGTCGCTTTTTTAAATCGGGACCGAGCACGTGACGTGGTGAATACAAGGGTCGAAGCAATCGTCAGAATTGCCACTGCGGTCAGAATGATTATCAAACGCGTGGAGGACAAGCCCAGGTCGACCCGCATACGGACCAGGACGATCAACGTCCGCATCCACTCGGCGGCGCCCAGCACCAGAGCGCCCTGCAGCAGGCGAGCGGCCCACAAACGCGGAACCGCAAGCAGCCCGATCAGAGCTAGTGACAGAAACACCAGCATCGGATGCCCCTGACGCCAGAAGTGCGCCGCCAGGACAACGAGTGAGAGAATCACCGGCACCAACTGCAGTAACAGCATCGGGCTCATCCTTTCCGTACAGCGGATGCAAAAACGATCGATATCCGCAGCACGAAGTCATCAGTGGACAGATTCGACAGTCGCTTGCGTGCTTGCGCCACGCACCTCCGGCGGGTGTCTTCATCCAGAGACTCCAGGCGTTGCCGGGTGCAGCCTACCAGTGATCTCAGACGTATGAATTCCTCGGGATCGATCCGGTGAGTGAACTCCCGGACTGCCGCGCGCGCCGAAACAAAACCCGCTGACTGGAGGAGACCCAGAACCTTTTCGGGTGAATCCGTTAGGTCGTGACGTGCGAGGCGTGCCAGCGACTCTCCGGGAACGGCGCCGTGGTTTTCCAGTTCTTCGTTCCAGATCTGCACAGCGGGAGATACCAGGTCACCCGCCCAGGTCGTCAAGCCCAGCACTCCACCCGGCCTGAGGACGCGCCTGACTTCGGCCAGTCCCACGTTCGGATCGGGCAGATGGAACAGCACAAACGCCATCACAACCAGATCAAAGACATCTGTCGGAAATCCGAGACTCACGGCATCAGCCACCGCCAATGAAGCATCCGAATTCGCCAGTGTGAGAAGCCCCTCGGAGCGGTCCACTCCCACGACCATTGCCTGCTTGTACTTTTGCTGGATAACGGCGAGTAACAGGCCGGCTCCCGCCCCAAGATCCAGTGCCCGCTCGACGGTGTGATCCGGCAGTTCATCGAGCAACCTGCACGCGATCGGGTGGAGGATTGGCGCCCAATGCTCGACGTAAGCCCGGGATTCGGCATCGTATTGCTCGATCAGACGTAAAACTGCGCTTTTATCAAAGTGAGTGGACATAACGCGACAACTCCAGAATCCCAGCGGTCCGGTTGGGCCGCCAGGCACCATACAACGCCACGATATTTATTCGGATCTCGTGCCCCCGGGATTCAGTATCGACCACGCTTTGTGAAGACCCGCAAGGTCGAACATCTGTCGCACGCGGGGCCAGTGCTCGGTCTCCATGCCGTCGGCGTGATAGTCCCGTCCCCACAGTTCAAACACATCTTTCGCTGTTTTGTCGTATTTCATACCCTGGATTTTTAGACGATTCCGCGCCAGCCCGCCACCTAAAACTGGCCACCGCTCTCCCGTTCCTGTTTCGCCGTTTTGGTGTTGACATATGCTTACCCCCTTAGTATATTCAATCCATAATGAGACTCCCCAAATCCGTTCGAGAACAGTTTCGCTCCTACGGCCGCGACGGCGGTCGAGCGCGGGCCTTACGCATGAGTCCGGAGTCCCGGAAGATGGTTGCCCGCATGGCCGCCATCCGCCGCTGGATCCGGGTCCGATTCAGCGCTGCCTGTTTCGCGGACATCGGACTGCCGGGTGGCGAGGCGATAGACAAGGGCCTGGCCGCTCTGGCGGCCGGCGAAGAGTCGATCGAAAGCCTTCTGGTGTCGCTAGCGGCTCCCCGCCTCAAGCGAGAAGGCGTTCCCCTGCCCCGTGAACTGTTCCAGGATGCAGATGTGCGCCTGTACCGCCTGCTTGAACGAAGCGGCGGCGATCTGGCACATGCTCGATATCTTGCGTATCTGCGTCAGGCGGCATCTTTCGCAGACGCATGTCCCACCGCCCGAACGGACCGGGGTAGTAATGCGTAAAGAGATTACGCGACGACGCCTGGGCTCACTTATGAAAGAATTGGCGCGGAGAGCTCCGCGGAGGGGTTCTTATCGGGTCTATTTCGTCGGCGGAGGAACAGCGGTGTACCTCGGCTGGCGCCGCTCATCCATCGACGTGGATCTATACTCCGACCAGGAGGTTGTATTTAAAAACATCCAGGAGATCAAGGAACACCTCAATATCAATATCGAGTTCGCTCGCCCGGAAGACTTCGTCCCGCCCCTGAAGGGAAGAGCGGACCGTCACGTATTCATCGATACGGTCGGCTCGATCACCTTTTTCCACTACGATCCTTACGCGCAGATTCTTTCGAAAATCGTTCGCGGTTTTCAGCGGGACATGGATGACGCGAACGAATTTATAAACAGCGGGATGGTGGATCCGCGGAAACTCCGATCGCTGGTGGACTCGATTCCCGACTCCGCATACGCCAGGTACCCCAGCCTCTCGAGGGATGGAGTCGAGCAGGCCGTTAAAACCTTCCTCATGGAGAGGTCTTGACGCTCCACCAGGTGACTCGAATGACCCGGAACATCGATCGCTCTCAGACATCAAATGGCGCCTGCAAAGGCGACGGCCGACCGGCGAAGTCGTAAACGCAAAAGCTGTCGCGAACCCGCTACTTTACCATTACCATTCTTCTCGTCTCTGTGTATCCACCAGCAACCAGTCTGTAGAAATAGACACCGGAAGCAACAGCTCGCCCGGTGTCGTCGCGACCATCCCAGACTTTTTCGTAGCGACCGGCATTGGTAGTCTCCGCGTCAACCAGCGTCTTCACCCGTCTTCCGCTCACATCATAGATGGCCAGAGTGACCGAAACCTGTGCCCATAGTTCATAACTGATCGTTGTTGTTGGATTGAAAGGATTCGGATAACACGGATGCAGCGCAACACGCGCCGGCAGCCCACCCGATCCAATCGCGGTCGGCACCGACACAACTTCAAAGTAGTTGATGTTAAAACCGCTTGAGGCAGGCACAAATCTCATTGTCTGCGTGCCGGCAAAAAGAGTTGCCGTCGCGGACACCGTCGTCCACGTTTGCCAGCCGCCGGTGACCGGAACTGTGATCTCACCCGTTTGATCGATGCCATTAAACGCCAGGTGAAATGAACCACCCGCGGATAGCGACGCGACGCGAATGTCGAATGTGTGGTTTCCGGCCGTGGGAACAGTTACCGTGTATTCGAGATACTCGCCTGTCGCCAACCAGCCGACGTTATAACCACCGCCGGCGTCGGTGCAAAATTCGATGTCGACGTCTTCTGTGGCGCGATATTGTCCACCATTATTGCCCACATCGGCATCATGGTACGCAACACCCTCTCCACCCGTGTCGAAGTCTTCCGCCTCGATCTTTGTCGGAAAAACAAACGCGCTACCCAGATACGGCGCCTGACCGCAACCCGTACCCACGGATATTTCAACCGCGTCCGTTTCGACACCGCCAAGGTTGTCGACAGCCCTGGCGACTATTTCGTAACAGCCGTCGGGGACGGAGGTCCAGACGAAGCTGTAGGGCGCGGTCGTATCTTCACCCAGGTGGGTGAAACCATTATAGAACTCCACGGTTACAATCGACCCATCAGTATCGGAAGCGGTCGCGTCTATGGTGATGTTACCCGCGGGGACGGTACTGCCCTGGGTGGGCGAAGTGATGGAAACTGTCGGCAAACTGTTCACGATGTCCGAATAGACACGAACGTAGTCGATGAAGAACTGCTGCGGAAAACTTGCGGTGATGCAGCCGGAACTCGTGCAACCCGTGTAATTACCTCCGACAGCGGCGTTCAGTATAATGAAGAAATCCTGGTCAAAGGGTGCGCGCGGATTGCCGGGTGCACCGTCGCTGTACCACAACGCGCTGGTCTTCGTCGAATAAAGCACGCCATCCACATACCAGCGCATCTCGTCGGGCTCCCATTCGACAGCATAGATGTGGAAGTCGTCAGCGAAGTTTGATCCGCCGAGGGAGTATGATCCGCCCGAAGATGTGTTGTTGGGCCAAGTTCCGCCGAAATGGAGCGTTCCGCCAATCGAAGTCGTGCTGTTGGCCGCCTCCATGATATCGATCTCCCCGCTTGCAGCCCATCCTCCGTAAGCGTCATCCTGGGGCATCATCCAGAAAGCGGGCCACATTCCGCCGCCTGTCGGTATCTTGGCCCTCATCTCGATCCGGCCGTAGAGAAACGTCTGCTTGTTCCTCGTCGTGACCTTGCCGGATGTAAAACTGGCGCCTCCGTATGATTCCGCGAGGCTTGTTATGACCAGGTTGCCGCCGGACACACTCACGTTCTCAGCCCGGTAGTACTGGAGTTCGTTGTTCCCCCACCCGCAGAGACTCGGGCATCCGTTGCCAATGTCGTAGTTCCAGTCGGCGGTGTTCAGATTATTACCATTGAACTCGTCCGACCAGACGAGCGACCAGGTCGCGTGGGCGGGACCGACGATCGAGATCAGCACGATGGTCAACAATACGGCGCCCAGAAAAGTAGCGGTTGTCTTTTGTTTCACTCTGATGTCCTCCTGTTAACCGCAAGCTTGGGCGTTCGGTCCGCCCGGTAAAGACCCCAGTGTTTCTCGACTTCGTTGGGGTGCTCGCCACCCTTCCAGTTCTCGTCGAACGCTTCGAAAAAGAAAACGGTGACACGCTCGCGCTCCGCCCACAACGTCACCGCATCAAAGTACGCGGCCTGCTCTGTCTCACCCGGACGCCCCTTAATCAGGCGCGCCTGTTCGCCTTCGGTGTGCACCATCGTTGCCCAGCCGGTTTCTCCGTAAACAACGAGACGTTTCGGGTGCTCGGCCTGTATGGCACGGTAGGTGTCACGCGTCCAGTCGACGGCATTGTCCGCGAGTATGCCGTTCCACATGGGGTGCGCGTGCAGGACGATAAAGTCCAGTTCGGGCGTCAGCGCGTGGCTCTCGGGCTTGTTCCAGAAATTGTAGTCGTCGGCTACAGTGACCGGCGCCTTCGTGCCGGCGCGAACGGTTCGAACGTACCCGATCAAGATATCCAGCGGGCTCCGGTGCGCCGACCAGTCCACCTGCGTCTCGTTGCCCACACAAACGGCAACCACAATGTCGGGGTACGCGTTTGCCAGGCGGATGCCCGCCTCCACCTCGCGCCGGTTGGCTTCGCGAGCCTCCGGAAACGACTCGATCACTTCCCCGTTCTCTCCCCGGCGCTCCTCAACCGCAATCCACACGCCCAGCATCATCTTCATGTCGAGGTTTTCCTTGTGAATAATCTCCAGCATCTGTTCGGCCGGTCCGATGGCGCCGTAGGTTCGCAGCAGGTTCCAGTGGCGCAGCAAAATCCCCAGATCCTCGCGAATCTGCTCCCGCGAAGGAGCCGGACCGTCCGGATACTGACCGTCCCGGTGGGGCCCGTACGATACGGCGTTCCCAACCCATCGTTCCCCGATGTAAGGACGAAACTCTCTAACGACGGCGGAGGTGTCCGCCTTTCCGCTATCTGCGCCGCAGCCGGACAGGAGCGCGACAGCCAGACAAAACAGAATCGACAATCGGATCGTCATGGGAACTCCAGCCGCGGCTGCACTCCGGATCACCGGAGCGCAGCCGCAACGAGGAAAAACAGAGGAGGCCGGGTTACTTCAGCATTACCATTCGGCGCGATATTGTCTCCGTGGACGTACGAAGAACGTACAGATACACGCCGCTCGATACGCGTGTGCCGCCTGCACTTTTTCCATCCCACGTCACCGAGTGCCGGCCAACCCCCAGCGGTCCATTATAAAGGGTGTTCACGAGACGTCCCGCCACATCGTATACCTCGATCTTAACGATCTCATCTCTGGCGAGATCA
>CAYUDF010000062.1:0-9389 GCA_964443465.1 uncultured bacterium | reverse complement strand
GTGGAACTGATTCGTGATCCTCCGACACGGGTGCTCGGTGTGTTCTGGAACGACTGCGACAGACCTTTTACCATGGCCGACGAAGATGAGATGTTCAGGGTCCGCGCCGACTACGTATTCAAGCGCTACGACGGGGAGAAAATGGACAGGGATCGGGTGGTGTTCGAACCGGTGCGACTGGGCCGCTACGAATGTATACGGATGTCGGGTTACTGGTACAACGACGAGCCGGTGATCGGCGGATATTTCGAGACGTATTATATCTTTGACGAGCGGGCCGAGCTGCTGTGGGCCGTCGACCTGCTGGTGCTCGCCCCGGGAAAACTAAAACACCCCCTGGTGCGAGAACTGCGTGCGCTGGCGGAAACGTTCCGGCTCATCTAACAGACCGTTGTGTAAACGGTTAGGCTCCATTACCTGGATTTTCAGCCGAAATGTTGGCATGCAATCTGCAAGCCTCACTTTTTTGGAGTTGCCATGACAAGTTTTAATTACACCACAGAAATGTGCGAATTATAACATGTTATGATACAATGAGTTAGCTCTTTTGGAACATAAAGCGGTGATTGTTCGCCCGCGCGCATTGCAGTTAATTCTTGGCATTTCTGGTTACAAGACATAAAATGCCAGCCTGAAACAGGAGACAGCCACGATTTTCTTATCCATCACACCCCGGATTGTGGCTTAAAAATAGTCTATGGCGGCAGATACAACAGAAAATACTCCCGAGCTCGACGCTCTTTTTCGCAAGTACGAAAGCGCTCCCGACAGCTTTGTTTTCGCGCCGCTGGCTGACGCCTATCGCAAGACCGGCCGCCTGGACGAAGCCGTCGAAGTGTGCAAAAAAGGCGTTCGCAAGCATGGCGAATACCCGAGCGGCCACGTGGTCCTCGGCAAGTGTCTGTTTGATCTCGGGGCCATGGACGAAGCGGACAATTCATTCCGTACGGTTCTGGAACTGGATGCCGACAACCTGGTAGCCCTCAAGTATCTGGGTATGATCGAAGCCGGCCGCGGTGAACTGGAGCGGGCCAGGGAACACTTCAAACAGATTCTGGTGCTGGATCCCGAAAACAGGGAAATCCGCAGCATGCTGGAAGACCTCCACACCAACGAAGAAACGCGGGAAGACGAGCCGGCGCGTGAGGTGGAAGACGAGAAATTCGAGGGCGAGCCGATATCGCTGGGTGATGGCGAAATAGAAATGTCGGACGACCTGGCGACCACAACATTGGCCGATATTTACGCCGCGCAGGGGTACACCGATAAAGCGGCAAAAATTTATACCGAAGTGCTTCGAAAACAGCCCGACAACCTGGAGATCAAACAGAAACTGAAGGAACTTCTGGGCGACGATATCGTCGGTGACGACATCGAAGTCGATCTCGACGTGCTGGAAGCGCCCGCCGAAGAAATCGACGAGCCGGAATCGACACCGGAAACCGCAGAGGTTTCTGCCGACACAACCCCGGAGAAAACGGCCCAGTCGTCGCAGACGGCGCAGACGGCCCCGTCTTCACAGATGGCCGGCCAGGCTGCCGGGGAAAAAGCAAACAGTGACGACGGCGAGATGGACGACCATAAGAGCTACGATCAGTTCAAACGCTGGCTCAAAAACATACAGGAATAGCGCCAGGCGGGTCCGGTTTATCAACCATCCCGGTTACTGGAAGATACAGACAAAAGGTCGACCTCACGGTCGGCCTTTTTGTTTATTTTGCTGGAATACCGCCGCCGAGTTTCCTATTATCACCACCATCATAACCCCGTGGGGCCGGATTCCAACATACGGCGATCCGGGGACTCAACAACAGGTTCAAGGAAGGATATATTCGATGGCGGATACCAGTGGTTTCAGAAACGGATTGATAATGAACATGGGGGGGGAGTACTGGACAATCCAGGAATTTCAGCACGTTAAGCCGGGCAAGGGCGGGGCGTTTGTCCGAACAAAGTTAAAGAATCTACTCACCGGACAGGTGAAAGAAAACACCTTTCGCGCCGGCGAGAAAATAACTGAGGTCCGCGTCGAAAGACAGCCGTTCCAGTATCTTTACAACTCGGGCGGCATCTACTACATGATGGACAAAAAGACCTACGAGCAGGTGGAGTTGTCCGAATCGATGGTTGCCGACCTGAAAGATTTTCTCAAGGAAAACATCGATATTGACATTTTGACCGAAAACGACAAGCCTCTGGTAGTCGAGTTACCTAATTTCGTGGAACTGGAAGTCAAGCAGACCGATCCGGGGTTCAAGGGCGATACGGCCCAGGGTGGCAACAAACCCGCGACCATGGAAACCGGTCTGGTTGTGCAGGTCCCGCTGTTCATCGAAGAGGGTGACGTTTTGCGTATAGACACCAGGACTGGCAAATATGTCACCCGTGTTTGATGAGGAGGCCGAGATGCGAAAAGAAGAGATCGAAGAACTGATTCGTCTGGTAGAGGAAAGCCAGATTAACGAGCTGGAAATCTCCGAAGGACGGAAGAAAATTCGCATTTCCAAGGGCAACTTCGGCGCGCCCGCACAAGCACAGGCGCCTTCTTTCTCATACCCACCCCAACCTGTTGAAAACAAACAGGAAGATCCTTCCGCGACCTCCGCGGATCTGGCATCAAACTTGAAACAGATCACATCACCAATGGTCGGTACGTTCTATTCTGCGCCCAGTCCGGACGCGGAACCTTTCGTCGCCGCAGGCGGACCGGTAGCCGTCGGACAGACGGTTTGTATCGTCGAAGCGATGAAATTAATGAACGAAATCGGTTCGGATTTCAACGGTGTGATCCGCGAAGTGCTCATCGAAAACGCACAACCGGTAGAGTACGGCCAGCCGCTATTTCTTGTTGAAATCAAATAAGTTATCCGGAGGATACGGATGGAAATCAAGGCGCTCCTCGACAAAATGATCGAGCTGGGGGCTTCCGACCTGCACATCAAGCCGGGCATACCCCCGGTGGTGAGGGTCCACGGCAAGCTCCAGCGTACCGACTTTCCCGCACCCACACCCAAGGACATGGAAGAGGTCGCCAAGAAGGTCCTGACCCCCCTGCAAAGGGAGAAATTTGAGAGCACCAGAGAAGTAGATTTTGCATTTGGTGTCACCGGTCTTGCACGATTCCGGGCAAATTTCTACGTCCAGCGCAGCTCAATCGCCATGGTTTTTCGTCACGTTCCCGTGACCATTTTGACGGTTGAAGAACTGGGCCTGCCCCCGGTAATCCGGGATCTTGCGCTTCGGCCGAGGGGATTGATCCTGGTCACCGGTACGGTGGGCAGCGGAAAATCCACGACGATGGCTGCGATGATCCAGGCGGTCAACCAGACAATGAATGCATCGATCATCACGATCGAGGACCCGATCGAATTCCTCCACAGGGATGACAAGAGCATCATCAACCAGCGCGAAGTCGGCAGCGACACCGCGTCGTTTAACGAGGCCCTGCGCCACGTTCTGCGCCAGGACCCGAACGTCATCATGATCGGCGAGATCCGCGACATGGAGACCATGGATATCGCCCTGAAAGCGGCGGACACCGGGCACCTCGTGCTGAGTACCCTGCATACGATCGACGCGCCGCAGACGATCAACCGTATCATTTCATTTTATCCTCCACACCACCACCAGGAGGTCCGGTATCTCCTCGCGTCCACACTGCAGGGGGTCATCTCCCAGCGGTTGGTCCGTTCTTCGGAGGGGAATTCCCGAATGCCGGCCGTAGAGATCCTGGTCACGACGGGCACCGTTCGCGACTGTATCATTAATCCCGAAAAAGCGCCGTTGCTGCACCAGACGATGAGAGAAGGCGTAACTTCCCACTCGATGCAGACTTTCGACCAGGCGCTGATGAAACTGTACCAGGAAGGGAATATTACGCTCGACGACGCCCTTCGGGCCAGTTCGAAGCCGCACGAGTTGACCCTGCGGCTCAAGGGGATCCAGGCGACCAGCGATCAGTCGTGGACGGGATTCGAGAACGAGACCGAGGATCCGGTAAGTTCCGATAAAATCTAGGTGTTCAAACGCCCCGTTGCTGTGCTAGTTTAAAGCCCATGTTCCGGAAAATCCTTGTAGCAAACCGGGGCGAAATCGCCCTGCGGATCATCCGTGCCTGCCGTGAACTGGGGATCGAAGTGGTCGCCGTCCACAGCGAGGTGGATGAGGATTCGCTCCACGTTCGGCTGGCCGACGAAGCCGTATGTATTGGTCCAAACGCGCCCGGCCAGAGCTACCTCAATTTCAACAGAATTATATCCGCCGCGGAGATCTCGGACGCCGAAGCGATCCACCCGGGTTATGGATTCCTCGCCGAAAACGCCGAGTTTGCCGAGGTGTGCGAATCCTGTGGTATCGGCTGGATCGGCCCGTCGGCTTCCACTATTTCACAGATGGGCAACAAGTCCCTGGCGAAACAGATGATGGCCGGAGCGGGAATCCCGGTGATACCCGGTACAAGCGGCGCTGTGGACGACGAAAAAGTCGCCTTGGAAAATGCGGACAAGATCGGCTACCCGGTAATCATCAAAGCGTCGTCAGGTGGTGGCGGCAAAGGCATGCGCGTCGCCCGCACGCCGGACGAACTGGCCAACAACCTGTTGATCGCCCGCGCCGAGGCGGAGAGTTCATTCGGCGACGCGTCTGTTTACCTGGAAAAATTTCTGCCCGATCCCCGGCATATCGAAGTCCAGCTGTTGGGGGACAAACAGGGTAACATTGTGCACCTCGGCGAGCGCGATTGCTCGGTACAACGAAGGCACCAGAAACTGATCGAAGAGTCGCCGTGTACGTCGCTTACCCCGGAACTCCGCGCAAAAATCCATGAGACCGCCGTGGCGGGGGCTCGTGCGATGAACTACTACTCCGCCGGTACGATGGAGTTTCTCCTCCAGGACAACCAGTTTTATTTCATGGAGATGAACACACGGATCCAGGTAGAGCACCCGGTGTCGGAGATGGTCACCGGACGCGATCTCATCAGGGAAATGATCGCGGTTGCCGCGGGCGAACCGATTTCTTTTACACAGGACGAAATTGAGTTTAACGGGCACGCGATCGAATGCCGGGTTAATGCGGAAAACCCATCGAAGGGGTTTGTGCCGTGTCCCGGCCCGATCAATTTTGTCCACCTGCCGGGGGGGATCGGAGTACGAGTCGACTCGCACGTTTACCAGGGGTACACGATTTCTCCTTATTACGATTCGATGATTGCCAAGATCATCTGTCACGCGTTGACGCGCGAAGAAGCAATTTCGCGGATGGCCCGTGCCTTGGAGGAATGTGTCATCGACGGCGTGGATACCACCATTCCGTTTCTCGAAGGAATATTAAAAGAACCCCGCTTCGCCGCCGGCGATATCAGCACCCGGTACCTGGAAGAATTTGAGTGGGACGGCGAAGTGTTAACCATCGGCGGTTTCCCTGAGGCCAAAGCGGCGAGCGGCGAATAGCCCGCCGCCCTTACCCACTGGAGCTACATTGATTTTTGCACCCGGCGCTAAACGATTCATTGCGGTAACCGCCATCGCCCTCGGTATATTCTGGGGCGTCGCGCTGGTATCGTGGGCCCCCCGGGACTGGCCGTTTGATGCCACCGGGTCGGTCCGCCTGGTATCCAACTACTCGGGCCCCCTCGGGTCGCTGCTCGCCTGGGTGTCGATAGAACTGTTTGGCGCAGTTTTCGCATGGCTGGCGCCGGTGTGGCTATTTTTTGCGGGGGTGGCGACGCTGACGGGCTGGCTGGGAGTCTCGACTCTGTGGGGGTTCAGGACGGCTGTTTTTGTGGTTCTACTCAACACGTTTTTTGCACTCACGCCGTACACGGCTGGATTCGAATCGTTACGGGGCAGCATCGGGGATACGATTGCCGGCGCCATGTCGCTGGTGCTCGGCGGAATCGGCAGCACCATTCTACTGATCGCCGCCCTGTTGCTGGTTATTCTGGATGGCCTGGGACGTCTCGGCGCGCTCGCTCCCGCGGGACTACCCGGGCGTAAAAAACCGGGTACGGATAACAACGGTGGGGGGGGGCGCCGATTCAGGGTCTGGTCTTTTCCCGCCGGCACGGTTAAAGCCGGCGCGGCCCTGGTGGCCAGGGGTGCCGGGGCGGCGGCTTCCGCCCTTGCAAACGGCGTCCGAAGTCTGAGACCCGAACGCGATTACGAATCCGATCCTGAGATACATGGACCGGAGCCGGAAGAGGAAGCGGCCGGATCGGCGCAACTGGCGGAGCCGTTCGACAGCGCTCCCTGGAAACGTCCTGAACACGGTGGATTAAACGAACAGATAAAAATCAACACAACCGAACTGGCGCGTAAACCGGCCGGAAAAAGTTCGAAATCTCCCGCCGCGAGAAACACAGGGGCTCGTAAAAAACCGCTCGGAAAAGCGGCGCTTCCGCCGTTAACCCTGCTGGAACGCGTGGTTGATACACGCGGTTCCTACTCTCACGAAACGTTAAAGGAGTGGAGCAGCGTGCTTGAGGATAAGCTGCTCAATTATGGCGTCGAGGGCAGGGTAACCGCTGTACATCACGGCCCCGTTGTCACCACATTTGAATTCGGCCCCGCCCCGGGTGTCAGAATAAAAGATATCGTTAGCCGGGCGGACGATCTAGCCCTCGCCATGCGGGCGAGGAGCCTGCGAATGATTGCGCCCATACCGGGGCGTGCCGCCGTGGGTATCGAGATTCCCAACCCGGAGAGCCGCGTTGTTTACCTGCGCGATATTCTCGAAGAGATCACGGAAAAGCAGCGCTTCGGTGGTGTCATGATCGGACTGGGTGTCGACGTTGTGGGTAAACCGTTTCTCATGAACCTGTGTGACGCGCCGCACCTGCTTGTAGCGGGTACGACCGGATCCGGCAAGAGCGTGTGCCTCAACACCATTATTTCCAGCATACTTTTTCAATACCGGCCATCCGACGTACAGATCCTTCTCGTGGATCCCAAAATGGTCGAGATGACGATGTACGAAGGTATTCCGCACCTGCTACACCCGGTGATCACGGAACCCAAAGAAGCGGCCAAGGTGCTCGAATACCTCACCGCCGAAATGACGAGACGCAACCGCCTGTTTCGGCGCCACGGTGTAAAAAATATTGAAAGCTACAACACCAAGGTCAGCCTCGGCAAGATCGAGGGCGTGGACGAGGAGCCGGAGCGGTTGCCGTACATCGTGCTGATTGTGGACGAGCTCGGTGACCTGGCACTGGCCAAGGGTGTCGACCTCGAGACGCTGCTCGCGCGTCTGGCCCAGATGGCGCGCGCGGCCGGTATTCACATGATCCTCGCGACCCAGCGACCGTCGGTTGACGTGATAGTTGGAAAAACCAAAGCTAATTTCCCGACTCGGATCGCGTTTCGTGTCGCCACCAAGGTTGACTCACGAACGATTCTGGACGCGATCGGCGCCGACAAACTTCTGGGTAAGGGCGATATGCTTTACACCGATGTCCAGAATCCTGTGCCGTTGAGGCTGCACGGGGCGTGGGTGTCCGAAAAAAATATCGAAGAACTGATCGATCACTGGAAATCTTACGACTACGAAGAATCCGCCCTCGAACTGCAGCCGGCCGGTGGCAGCGCCCGCATGGGCGATGACCTGGATCCGTTGTTCGACGACGCCAAAGGTGTCATTGTCCAGTTCAAACAGGGATCTACGTCATTATTGCAGCGTAAACTGCATGTGGGTTACGCCCGGGCGGCGAGGCTTCTGGATCAGCTGGAACAAAGCGGTTTTGTGGGACCGCCGGACGGATCAAAACCCAGGGAAGTTTACATCGACTCGCTCGAGGAGACGCTGGATTGAAAAAACCGGACGGGGACGACGCCCTGAAGGTCTACATCTCCACGATGGGTTGCCCAAAAAATCTCGTAGACAGCGAAGCATCGGCGGCCGTCCTTGAGCGGGCGGGTTGCCGGGTTACACCCGATCCGCACGGGGCGGACGTCCTGATGGTGGGCGCTTGCTCGTTCCTGGAAACTTCCTGGCAGGAGACGGTGGAAGAAGTCGAACGGCTGGCGGAGTTCAAACACGAGGCCGGCGGCGGGAAGAGGACCGGGCCTCGCCTCGTATTGATGGGGTGCCTGCCCCGGCACCGCGACGAGGACCTCGAAAAGACCCTGCCCGATGTAGACCTGTTCCTGCCGACGGGCGGCCACGAAATGCTCAAAGAGCTGGCGGCGGAATGGAGACAATCCACTGACCCGGGAGGCGCGCCCGCGCCGGATCACCGTCTGCTGGATGGGGCGGGGACAGACCGGTTTGCCGCGTTCGAGAACAGGGTCCTGTTCACGCCGTCTCACACGGCGTATGTCAAAATCGCCGAGGGTTGCAACCGGAAATGCGCGTTCTGCGCGATACCCACGATCAGGGGGAGGCAGGTGACGAGGCCGGTGGCCTCGATCGTCCGCGAGGTAGAGGGGCTGGTCGGCAGAGGGGTAAAAGAGATCACCCTGCTGGCGCAGGACATCGTCACCTATCGGGACGGCCGTACCGGCCTCAACGGTCTGGTCGACGAAATTGTAAAAACCGGAATCGACTGGGTGAGGATATTTTACCTGCATCCCTCCGGATTGAACCTGGAAATCGTCAAAAAGCTGTTCGGCCACCCGTCCGTCGTCCGTTACCTGGAAGTTCCCGTCCAGCATTGCTCCGATGTGGTGCTGGCGCGCATGCGTCGATCTCACAACCGCGGGGATCTGGAAAAGCTTCTGAGGGGTATTCGTGGTGAGTTTCCGGATGTGGTGGTCCGCAGCGAGGTCATCGCCGGGTTTCCAGGGGAAACGGATGAGCAGTTTGAAGAATTGGTCCACTTTATTGAGGAATTCGAATTTGATTCATTGGGCATTTTTCCGTATTCTTCTGAATTGGGGACAGAAGCATCGAAATTTACGGATGCCGTGCCCGAACCGCTGATTCACCAACGTGTCGACGAATTGACACAGGTCCAGGAAGCCGTATCTTTCGGGGTACAATCCAGGCACATCGGCCAGGTATATCCCGTCCTGATTGACAGGTTGTGCGGCACTGACGAGGAGCCCGGCGGCGGGTATGCGGGCCGTTTCTACGGCCAGGCTCTGGATATCGACGGTGAGGTATACGTCGAATCCGAAAACCTTTCGGTCGGCGAGTTTGCGCAGGTGGAGATCACCGAAAGCGGGCTGTTTGACATGAAAGGAACAGTTGTTGGTGGCCGCCGCGGCTGACGCGGTTTTAACCGCCCCTGTAATTGGAGGAAAATTGAGAACAAGTCAAATCGGCCGGTTGCTCGCTGTCTCGAGGCGGGTCAGAGGCCTAATGGTCGTTGTTGCTCTATTTGTGATGTTGATCACGGCTGTTGGCGCGAGTGCTGAAGACAAGGCGCCCAGCAACCTCGATCTGATGAC
>CAYUDF010000061.1:0-9390 GCA_964443465.1 uncultured bacterium | reverse complement strand
GCCTGCTTTGACATCGCCGTAACAACGTCGGGATGACAATGCCCGACGTGGGGAACGTTGTTTACGCAATCCAGCCAGGCGCGGTCGCTTGAATCAAACAGGTACTGTCCCCGTCCCTTGACGATTTCGAGCGGTTGCTCGTAGGCGAGACTCAGCGACGGCCCCACCGATTGCCGCCGTTCTTCGAGCAGAACCTCCACCCCTTGCAAATCCCCCACATCATCCCTTTTTGGCAGAGCGACACGCCCGCACGCTGCTCTCAGTTTGTCTTCCGCTTCCCGCCAGTTGATGTCCTGGAGTTGCTCGAGCATTTCCCATGCGGCCGCGTCACTGATCAGGCGGTGTTTATTGTCGGGATCTTCCTCGATCGCGATTGCGGAATTGGTAACACTGACGCACAGGCGAATACACACCAGCGGAAACAATACGTGTATTTCGCTATCGCTCAGCTTGCGTGCCCGGTAATAACCGGCCGCCAGCGATCCGACAACACCGAGGGGATCGTTCTTCCCCAGTATGATATAGGCACACGCGATCGCCAGTTCACCGACGGTGTAGGACCGCAGCATGTCGCCGAAATCCAGGAACCCCGCCACGTTGTGAATTCCGGCCGAGTCGGGGGCGAGTAAAATATTTTCGTCGTTGGCGTCGTTGTGTATGACGCTTTGCGGCAGGTCATCGAGCAGCGGAACAATTAAACCGCGATACTGCAGTAGAATCCTCTCAACAATCGCGCGCCTTCCCGGGTTCTTGATGCGGCTTGTCGACGCGCTGATCCACTGGGCGTTGCGAAAATCCCAGGCCAGGTCCCGGTTCATGCCGGTGTGTTCGAACACTTCGAGGTGTCTGTCCAGTTGACCGAGAGTAAAACCGATCTCGTCGAGACTGTGGTTACTCAGATCGCCGACTGAGGCGAGCGGAGAGCCCGGAATCCAGGTAAGAACCCGCATCCGCCAGGTCGTCCCGTCGCCGGCCCGAACTTCAGCGATTCCGGAACCATCCCGGGACCGTATCACTTCGGGTGTCAAACCGGATTTCCACATGGCAAGCAGCCAGTCCAGCGCGGCGTTCTGAAGTTCCAGCACGTCGTCGGGGTGATCCCGGTTGGCTATTTTTACAACAAACTTCTTATCACCGCAATCGAGCAGAAAATTCTGGTCCCACTCCGCCGGCAAAGACTCCAGGGTACCGTTGAGGCCGTAGAATTGGTGAACAAAACTTGATACATCTTCAACCGCGAGCGCCGGCCGATGTTCCATCGTCAAAGTCATCGGGAGTGTTCTCTCCTATTGAGGCGGCAGAGTTCTGGCAAAGGCTACGCAGCGCCCGACCCAGGCCTCCAGGTCTTTGTCTTCCTCAAACCCTTCGGGAGTTACGTACACGAATCCGGGCAGCGGTTTCCCCGTGAAATCCATTTTACGCGCGTGCGGTAGAGTTAGAACAGTTTCGTAGTCGTCTTTGCCGACCCGAACCATCAACGAGTCTTTGACAACACCACAACACATGTTGCCGTTGAGCATAAACGCTATTCCGCCAAACATTTCCTTCTCAACGATTCCCTCTTGCCCATCCAGGCATTCGCGAATCCTCTGGGCTACTCCGTCGTCATAAGCCATCTGGTTACCTCCTCAGGGGCGACATTATAGCACCGTTTACGCGGGAAGACTGCTTCGAATAAGAGCCAGCCGGCGTGGATTTCTATCGGGTTAAAACGATCTTCTGGTTGAGATTTCCGTTGAGGGTCTGAAACCGTACGAAGTAGATTCCGGATGCCGCCGGACCGGACGCACCATTCCCGTCCCACCGGGTCTGATAAACACCGGAGCTTCTAAACGACGACACCAACGTCCGAACGTGTCTGCCCGACACGTCGAAGATCTGCAGTTTTACCGGACCGGATTCGTTCACGCGGTAACGAATCGACACCATCGGGTTAAAAGGATTCGGGTAAACCCGTAATCCCGTCGTCGCGAGAGCCGGCGGCCGCCCGTCCAGGCCAACCGGCGGATCGACCTGCAGGATGTGAGTGGAACACAGTGAGAATGCCGGTTCACGGGGGCCAACGGTCCCCTCTTTTGCCTGTACGGTCACCCGGTACCAGCCGCCACTGGCCGCATCGATATCGATGACCTCGACGTTGTCCACGGCGTTGTCTCCTCGCTGCGCCGGTTCATCGGGGTTCTGCGGGTTCAATATCCACGGAAGGAAAGGCGGTTCGTTTTTATTCATGTACCACACGCGGGTGTCCATATCGACGACCAGCTTGTGGGCGAGCGGATTCAACGCCGGACTTTCCGGAACAGCGGCGGGATCGGTCCAGACACACGTGATGCGGACGTAATCGCCGGGATTCGAAACCTGAAAGAAGTACTCGCGAACCGTTCCCTCGATAAGATAGTCCTCGATCACCCGGAACGGATCGGCGGCGTCCGCTGCGATTACATCACACGCGTGGAGTGTGTTCATCAGCCCCCATCCGGCCTGGTAGTCCGGTCCCGGGTGCATGCCCCCTTCGTCCGCCGTGTGGATTACAATCGCTTTCATCGTGGATGCCAGCGGCGGCCAACGCAAACCGTGGGTCTGTTGCCAGTACCTCAGCAGAAGATTGATAGAGCCGGTAATGCCGGGCGCCGCCATCGATGTACCAGAAGAGTTGATATACGACGTATCGGTATAACTCCACGCGGACCACACTTCGTCGCCGTTTGCCATGATATCCGGCTTGATTCGCCCGTCGTCGGTGGGCCCGAAACTGCTGTAAAACTCCGGCATCACATCGCCGGGCCCCATCCAACCCGAAGGTAGATCACCGATTGAGCCGACGGTGATGACATTTTTGGCGCACGCGTACGGATTGAGGGTGTCGTATCCGTCGCCCTCGCCGTCGGGCCGCTGCCGGGGGACGGTGCTCGTCGTCCACGTTTTTGTCACGGGATCCATAAAATAATGATATTCACCGGGGTTGGGGCCGTCGTCACCCCGGTCGTTTCCAGCGGACACAACCATCGTTGAATACTGTGCGCCGTACAGAATCGAATCGATGATGGCGCTGTGGTCGATGTAAAAGCCGAACCGGTAATCTTCAAACGCGTCGACAGTCGTGTCTCCAAACCAGTACCAGTCAATAGTGTCTCCCGCCTGCGGCAGGAACTCCCAACCGACCGAGATTCCGTAGGAGTGGTTGGATAACAGAAGCCCCGTTGCGGTCGCTGCGGCCAGCTCCGCCAGATTCTGTCCCTGGTTGTAATAGGTAAGATTTCCTTCGTATGACATCCCGCTTTTTGTCGGGTCGTCGTTTCGACCCACAATGGTACCGGCAACGTGTGTGGCGTGAAAAGATACGGATGTGGATGCGTCCCCGTTCAGTACTTTGCCGGCTAACGCAACGTGCGTATCGCGCACCTTGCCTCCGTCCCAGATCGCCAGTTCGTTGAACGGCGTTCCCGATCCGTCGATATTGTGTGGAGAGTTACCATGCGGTGGCGGCCACACATGGTTGGTACCGATGGTTCGAGCCGCGTTCAGATTGTGGAGACGATAGTACAACGGAAAACCGTCAGATGTAATGTAGGCGAGAAAGAGATTTTTGTTCTTATTAACCGCCGACTGGGCGGGGTTGGTACTGTTTCGCAAATCGTAGTAGAAGGGCGTTAAACCGGAGGTCCAGCGATCGCGCAGCTCAGTGGAGTACTGTAGAAGGCCGGGGGTATCCAGAGTTTCAGCGCGCGGAGGGATACGGGTTTGTGATATTGAGTAAGGAACATACCAAGATCCAAACACAAACAACAGCGTTAGCACACACCCTATGGCTTTTCCTGAGGACATGAATGACGCACTCCCCGTGGACACAGGTCATACCCCGCACGATACTCACTCCCGACGTCCAGTGTGATTATACCACTCTTTTGTGTTAAATCGGAGGGGGAATCAGCGGGGTCGTCGTGGCCGAACCACGGTTCGATACACACAAAAGGGGCCCCCGGTTTGGCCCAGATCCCCAGGTGCGGAGCCCCGCCTGTATCGACAGTGATTCGAACCCCGTCCCGTTTGTGTACCAGGTCTATTTTGTGGGATCTGATATTCTTAAATATAAGCGCGTCATTTTTAAACAGATCCTGCGTTATCGGTATAATCCCCTCGTTGTCAAGGTATCGGGGTTGCGGCGATACACACAACAGTCCGTCTTCCAGGAAATAGCGATCGAGGGTTTCCTTTTTTTCGAATTCAATCGAATATTCTTCCAGTCTCTCGTTACCCAGGGGTAGAGAAAACGCCGGGTGGGACCCCAGCGTAAAATACATAAGACCGTCACCGGTGTTTCTTACGATGTATGACACCGAAAGAACAGAGTTTTTCAACTCGAAGGCCACAAATAAATTGAAATCGAAGGGGTAGAACTGTTTCGTTTCCGCATCCGACTGCAACACAAAACAGATTTCGTCTCCACCTTCTCGGTGGACGGCAAATTCGCGGGTTCTGGCGAGTCCGTGCTTGGGCATTTTATACTCACGGCTACCCAGTGTGTACCCGCCATTGTTCAGCCTGCCGACAACGGGAAACAGCACCGGAGCACTTCCCTGCCACACACCAGGATCTCCCTGCCAGATAAACTCCTCACCCGATTGTGTGTCGTTCAGGGATTTTAGCTCCGCGCCCAGTGTGGAAATAGTAGCGGAGCAGCATTCGTTCCTGATCGTGTGCAGCATCATTTCCCGTTTGCCACGTCGGCAAACACCCATTCGACAACTGCGTCGGGATACTCGTTTATGAACGACCCGGATGGAAGCGGTTGCCTGGTAAAGAGAGAAATCAACAGGCAGACAAACCGGTCGGCCTCCGCGATGTTTCTTACGTGTGTCCTCAGTTCCGCCTCAGTCTCGTCGACACCGGACCCGTCGGGCAGCACCGTTTCGAACCCCTGGGTGACGTGGTGGGCGATATAATTCCTCGCTTCACGCGCCGCGTTGAGGGTATTTCTGATTTCATCCTCTTCTTCAGCCGATTTTGTCAGCTTGTGGATGTTTCTGCTGAGTGTGCTGCTCATGATCCTGTTCACAAACTCGCCGACTTCTTCGTCCGAATCCAGCATCGGCCGGGAACCCTGGGTCAGCCCGATAACGCCAACAATCACCCTGCAGTTTGACTCAAATCGTGTTGCAAATGCCAGCGACCGGCCGACGGCGGAAAAGAATCCGGTGTCACGGGATGTCCGGTCAAACTGTGTTAAAAATATGTCTTTTTCCATTGAAACATCCAGAACATGGCAATCCGCTGAGTGACTAGTGACACTGATCCTCGCCTGCGGGCCTATTATCATTTATAAATTGTCTTCACGCAACAGTTGTGATAGAAACACACAAAGTTTCACGGGAGAAGCAAATGCGTATCGGTGTCGGCGGGCTGAGTTGCGAAAGCTGTACGTTTTCTCCGCTTTTATCGGCGGCAGGCGATTTCCGCGTCCTGTCGGGGCAGGATCTCCTGCAAAATTATGATTTTCTGGCTAATTTCCCCGAAGCACAGTTTATTCCCCTGTTGTGGGCCCGGTCCCTGCCCGGCGGTTCTATCGAACGCGGATTTTATGACAAATTCAAGCAGGAACTGCTCGACGGCCTGAGGACAAGCGGTCCGTGGGACGGGCTGTTTCTGCATATGCACGGGGCGGCCAGCGTGATCGGCCTGGACGACGCCGAGGGTGACCTGCTCACATCCATCCGCTGGGTGGTCGGCCCGGACTGCTTCATCGCGGCCAGTTACGACCTGCACGGCAACGTGTCCCGGAAGGTCGCCGAAAACATCGACCTGCTGACTGCTTACAGAACGGCGCCCCACACCGACTGGCGGGAGACACTGGCCAGATGCTGCGAACTGCTGGTCCGTTGCCTGACCGACGACGTAAAACCAGCCAAAGCTTTTATTCCCGTGCCCATTCTGATGCCCGGTGAAAAAACCTGCACCGACTGGGAACCCGCGGCAAGTCTGTACAGGTCGATTCCTTCATTCATCCGAAAACACAACCTCCTGGACGTTTCGGTCCTGATCGGATACGTATGGGCCGATGAACCCCGGTCAACCGCGTCGGTTCTCGCTTTTGCAAAAGACCCCGTTAACGCTCAACACGCGGCGAAACAACTGGCCCGCCGATTCTGGGAAATCCGTGGCGATTTCCAGTTTGAAATGGACGCCGGCCCGGTAGACGTCTGTATCCGGCGGGCGGTGGAGATGCCGGCAAAACCGGTTTTGATCAGCGACTCGGGAGACAATCCGACGGCCGGCGGAGCGGGTGACGTACCATACGTTCTCCGGCGGCTGCTCGCGATGGAGGTTTCCGACGTCCTGGTTGCCGGAATTGCAGATGCCGCCGCCGTTGAATTGTGCGAAAACTCGGGCATCGGCGCCCGGGTAGAGTTGGACATCGGTGGCAAACTGGATCCGGTGAATGGCAAACCGCTCCACGTATCCGGCGAAGTTGTTTCGGTCCACCCCAATCCGTGGCCGCGCGGCGAGGTGTCCAACAGCGCCGCCGTTTTGCGAATTGACGGCGTTTGTGTGGTGCTCACCGAACGGAGAACGCCGTTTCATCGGCTGGATGATTTTCTAAGTGTGGGTATCGACCCGCGCGAGTTCCAGATCGTCGTGATTAAAATCGGATACCTCGTTCCCGGTCTCAAACAATTCGCCGCCGGTTCACTGCTCGCCCTCAGTCCCGGAGCGGTGAACCAGGATATCAACGGACTGCCCTACCGGCATCTGCAGCGGCCGCTGTATCCGTTTGACCCGGGGATGGAGTGGGAACCGCCCGAAAGGAGCCTCGTGTGACCAATCTCGACTGGATCATCATCGTCGCTTATCTGCTGATGGCCCTCGGTATGGGTCTGTACCACATGCGAAAGGCCACATCCGGTATCGACAACTATTTCCTGTCGGGGCGGAACACCTCCTGGTGGGTGCTCGGCACCAGTATCGCCGCCACGTCGTTTGCGGCCGACACGCCGCTGGCCGTCAGCGGTTTTGTCATCAAGAACGGCATTTCGTGGAACTGGTGGTGGTGGGGTATGGCGATGGCCGGTCTGATGACGGTGTTCTTCTTTGCCCGTCTGTGGCGGCGGAGCGGAGTCACAACGGACGTCGAGTTGATAGAAGTCCGCTACAGCGGCAAACCGGCAAAATTTCTCAGGGGATACATACCCATTCATCTTGGTGTACTCAACAACTGTATCACCATGGGCTGGGTCAACCTCGCCATGGTCAAGGTATTGTCCAATACTATCGGGATCGATCCCGAATACGCTTTATACTTCTGCTTCGGATTCAGTCTCATCTATACCATGATGTCGGGGCTGAAGGGTGTCATGGCGACCGACGTGATACAGTTTGTGCTGGCCATGTTCGGCAGTATCTACCTAGCCGTCGTTGCCGTACAGGGTGTTGGCGGTCTGGGAGAACTGTATAATTCCCTCGCAGCCGTTCATGGCCCGGAACGGACGGATGAGATCGTCGCATTTTTTCCCAAGTCCACTTCCGAGCTGTTCATGCCCGTGTTGTGTTTTATTTTTTTCCAGTGGTGGGCGGCGTCCAACCTGGGTGGCGGGAGTTACGCCGTCCAGCGCATCCTCAGCGCAAAAAACGAAAAACACGCGTTCCTCGGCACCCTGTGGTACAACATCGCGCAGTTTGTTCTGCGCTCGTGGCCGTGGATCCTCGCCGGATTGTGCGCAGCGATTCTCTACCCCACGCTCGAGGACCCGGAAATCGGTTATATCCTGCTGATGAAGAAGTTTCTGCCCGCCGGAATCCTCGGACTGGCGATCGCGACTTTCTTCGCGGCCTACATGTCCACCATCGACACCCACCTCAACTGGGGCGCATCGTACCTGGTCAATGATATTTACAAACGATTCATCAAAAAATCCGCGTCCGAGAAGCACTACATCGCCGTATCGATGGTGGCCACCGTGGCGCTGGCGTTTATCGCCATGATGGTAACAACCGTCATGAATTCGATCCGCGAAGGCTGGTATATCATTACGTCGATCAGCGGCGGGGTGTCGATTATCTATGTGCTCAGGTGGTACTGGTGGCGTATCAACGCCTGGTCGGAGATCGCGGCGATGATATCGGCGCTGTTGTGCACGATCGTATTCAGATATGTGCTCGGTATTTCATATCCCAACGTGCTTTTCTACATCGTACCGATCACCGTTTTCCTGTCGCTGGTGGTTACGTTTATCACCCGGCCTGTGGATGAAGAAACCCTGATCAAGTTTTACCGGAAGATTCGCCCGGGCGGACGCTTCTGGAAACCGATCTCCGACAAGATCCCCGGTCTCACAAACGTCGACAAACCGGCGAAGTCGATCCCAGCTTATGTCCTGACGGTGATTTCGTTATACGCCGCATTGTTTGGCGTGGGCAGGCTGTTGCTCGGTCCCCGCTGGCAGGGCGCCGTATTACTGGCCGTGTGTGTGATTTGCGCGTATGCCGTGTGGCGGTTGATCGCCCGCATGAACTGGACAGAAAACAGCGGAGAAAACGTCTGATCCTGTCGATCCGGCGCTATTGATACAACGATTTGATCTGTCCCCATGTGGTTTCCTGTACGGGAACCGGTCGCACACACTCGCAGGTTTCGTTGGGATTGATAACGATTTGTCCACCTTCGGGATAGATCCTGTTGCTCATCGGTTGTGTACAATCCGACGCTAGAATATTTCCGTCCGGCCAAATCGGCGCAATCACGGGGTACACACAACAGTCGAGCCCCTCCCCTGTTGTCATAAAAACCATGAATCCCAGGTACAAGGGGAGTTGGAGGCACGCTCCGTAACCAAGTGATATCCCGTAATCCACATCGTGTGTGTTATATATCCTTACCAATGCCGTAACAGCGTCACCGACCCAAGTGGCCCCAGTCCAGCAGTCGGGCGTGGGCGCTGCGAATTGCAGTGCGGTTGCCTCGCTTATATTCGTATGAAACATGTGGATATTGACCACACCGGGCTGCGAGTCCACTATCGAACAGTCGATCATCTGCGTATCTGCCCATAACTCGACACGCCCTCCGTACTGCGCGTTCGCGACGGTCGTACATAGCGCAATCACCATGAATACGGATATAAATCGTTTCATTGATATACCCTCCCGGGATCTGTCCGTACCGGACGATTAATGAATCAGAAGTGGGGCAATGCTACACCGGCTGGAGCGTCTGTCGTGCAGCTGGATGGCGGGATTTCGCTCCCCGAAATGCCGGGTACAACTAATACGCAGGTAACTGGAATATAGGCACATACAAAAGTACAGTCAATTATTATCTCGATATCCAGTTTTAGCTACTACTTGACACGGGTCAAATCTAATATTTAGTATTAACTAACTTTTGGAGGCCCAATG